>JAYVNW010001108.1:0-13305 GCA_043758225.1 Candidatus Kuenenia sp.
ATTGTCTTGCTGGAAACCCCAGTGATGCGTGGTGTGTATTTCTTCGGTGGCGCTGGAATTACAAATAATGAAGACTTCACAAACTCTGCGTATTGTTCAGAGGACTTCTCTTTTCGATCCCAGGCAACGGGGAATAATTCGATGATAGAATCTGCTTCATGCGCTGCGGCTGTCGTCTCTTCTGCTCCTCGAGTGACCTGCCAGCCTGCATCTGTAACAGTATCCACGCGCATCAATTCGCGATCGATCCTTATTAGAAATGGCTCAAAAGGCGTTTCTGCGACAGGGAATAGCTCATTTGGCGCTGCGACGATGACTTTGTCTGCAACTTCGGTGGCTCTGGTGAGCGGTGTACGTGCAAGTAGTTCACGTCGGTCTTCAGCGCCCGCAGCGCTGATACCTTCGGCTGTCAGTGTGACCGTCACGCGTGGATTGCCCTTTGGACTGGGACTATTGATACTCAGCGATGCAATGCGATGCAGCATGTTTGCCTGATCGAACAGGTAGAGAAATTTCTTCAGGCCCAATAAGTCTGTTTCTGCATCGCGGATTTCAACAGAAACGAGGCTATATTCTTTTTGAGATGATTTTGAGCCGGGAACAACGCTGATACGGCTGAAGCCGCATTCTTCAGCTAATGACTGAACCCATTCACGATACAGACGCTGAGAGTTATCAACATCAGCTGGAAGACTAATGGCTTTCCAATCCTCAAGGTTGCGTTTGGCAACGTCGAGCTGAATTTCTTCAGCGGCGAGAGTCTCTGCCGATTTTTCTGCTGCCATTACATCTGATTGCAGCGTGCGGATAGGTCCGCGAAGCCAGCTATCGAGTTTTGTACGCACTAAAAAGAACACGACGACGAAAGCCAATCCGCCAACGAGCACTTTTTTTCGTGTCTGTTCGTCCATCACAATTTCCCGTTTGTCTTATTTCGCTACAATCTTGGTGGGCTGAATCCTGATCGCCGAATCGTAGGACAGGCTTCTGTATTCGACTGACAGGCTGGAAGCCTGTCCTACGTCTATCCGAGTGATTACGATGCCGGCTCATCCTGCGTTATGGGCAATGATATTTCCAGGATCACCTTGATCGTATATTCCGGAGCACCGCTCGCGGGAGTTGGCACAGGCGTGTAAGGTTTCACGCCGTAGCCGGCTTCCGCCAATAGTCTTCCAACTATTTCGATGTCGGACGGTGTTTTTGCATAGCCTTCCAGTTTGGCAATCCCCGTGCCGCCTTTCTGCACTGTTGAAAACTGAATGTTATCGACAAAGAAACGGTCAGTTTTGGGGAGAACAGACTGCAGTCTGACCACTTCGTCCAGCCATTCGATGTCGCGATCAATCCAGTCCTGGATCGCATTTGCCTGTACGAGCTCCTCATCTCCACTGGCGAGTTTTTGCTTAATCTGATTGTTGGAACCCACGAGCAAGGTTTTTTTCCCCGTCAACTCGTTGATCTGTCCCTGCCGCCAGAAATGAATTCCAGCAAACAGCAATAAGGCTGCCAGTGCCCCGCCCAGAACTGCAACGCGCCGATAGTCTTTTTTCTCCGGTGGCTGGCGAGGATTGATCAAATCGACAGCTGTCACTTTCGATTTGCTGTCGCCCTGAATCGCTCCGGCCAAAGCCACAACATCGGTGGCCGTGATGCCTTCCGTCAGTTTTCCGTGAACCATTGATGTCGCAGGATCAATGCGCTCAATCGTGGCTGAGTCAAACCGGGAAGCCATTTGTTCGGAAACAGCGTTCGTTTCATCTGTCGAGCCGATGAGCAGGATGCGGCGAATTTTGTGATCGCCCAATGATTCCGCTGCCGACATCCGAGCGCGAGTCAGTTCAGATCGAAGAGTTCGTTCAATCGCGTCCGCAGATGACCACGAGCTGCCACTATGCGAATACAGCACTGCTGTGCCGCGCAGGAATGTGACTTCAATGAAGTCGCGACGCATCAGCACTACGACATCCACAAAAGACGTGTCGGTGCTTTCCGTCAGGATCCCGGCAGTTGCGGCCGACTGTGCCAGGCAGAACGCGCTGACACGAAGTTCTTTAAGCTCAAGACCAGCATCGCTGAGCGTTCTGCGCGCCTGAGTCACTTGTTCGTTGGGAGCTGTAATCAGCAGTACGTCGCGAGTTGTGCTGCCAGGAATCACTGGCAATGGCGCAAAGTCCATGCGGACGGTTTCAACCGGAACGGTGAGTCGCATGGTCGCCTGCATGCGCACCATGTCAGGTAGTTCCGCATCAGAAACCTGTGGCAGCTGAACGCGGTGAATCGTCACGAATTGTCTCGGGAAGACGACCGTGACCGAAGGATTGCCTTTTCCGCCTACGCTGGCAGCGAACTGCTTTAGCTGGTCCACGACCATCAGCATATCAGCAGCGTCAACTGGGCGATCGATAATCCGGGATTCGGTGATCTCTACGCGATTGCCGTCAGCTCGTCCTCGCGCCACAACCAGACGGTCGCGATCCCATTCGATAAAGATGTCGGACATGATTTGGCTTTTTGCATTCCATTTAGAGACGAAATCTGTACCAGCACAATTCAACCCCGAAAACGGCATAGTGGTGTCGCGCTGGATAAGAAACAAGCGCCGGTTGTTCAGGATGCGGTTTCCGGGGCAGGATTTTCCGTATTTTCCGAAGTTGCCGGCACAGATTGTGTTCGAAACGTGCCACGATCAGCACACTGAAAGGCGAGCGCAGCACGTTGGTGCCGTGATTCTCCGCATTCTAACCGTAACCGTCAGGCAATTGACAATCAAGGGATCGACGTCCCCTGCTCACCGGAGTCTACGCCATTCGTCGATATTGGCTTACCCCGCTGATCGATTTCAATCCAGTCTCTACCGGATTTTAATTCCATTCGGTACGATCGCTTGTGAATGTCATCTTCCTTCAGCAGCTTGTAAATGTGGATTTCAAGCACCGACAGATCGGGCAGTGGTACCTTCTCCAATGCGAGTTCTCCAATACGCTTTCGCATGAATATCAGCTGCTGCTCAGACTCTACAGTTTTGGACAGCGGGTCGACTTCCGTTTTGACGAGGATGCGAAGAATGGTCGGCGTATTCTTGCTGGGCTTTTTTTTCCCTCCATCAACGCGGGGGGCGGAGCCCGGGAATTCGTTGACGATCGCATCCTGCAGTGGCCTGAATGGGCCCAAATGCAATTTAGAATATGCGTAAAGCAAACTTGTGAGTGTTATTCCCATCACAAACATGCCGACGACCAGCCAGCGGCCGGAAACTGTGCGTTCGCTGGGAACGATGGACTGGGGATCGGACATGTGTTGATCGAGTTTATAAAAGTGTCAACTTCCGGCGACCGGCAAGGCATCAAGCCCTCCGAGGAAGACCAATCGGAGTGGCACGGAGGGCCGATGCCCTGCCGCTCGCTGGATTCTACGCGCTGCCTGCAACCGAACCCATATTTCCCAGTCATTCACACCCAATTTCCCGCGAACGATGCTTCCTGGGACTTCAAAGTGGGTTTCTCGTTGACGTTACTGCCACAAGTCTTCTAAAGTGTCGCACATGAACCACAGCATTTGCAGCATTCAGAACATTTCGATCGGCGGTATTATTATCGCTCGACCGCTGCAACATGCCTGAGGAACACCCAGATCGATTCCAGCCCTCAGGACACCCCTGAGGGTTTTTTTATTGGCAAGGCAGCAGCAAATGGCTCGCATCCAGCTTTACGACACGACACTCCGCGACGGTTCACAAGGTGAAGGCGTCAATTTTTCGCTGCAGGACAAATTGATGATCGCCCAAAAACTGGACGATCTCGGCTTCGACTACATCGAAGGCGGCTACCCGCTGTCCAACCCCAAAGATGAAGAATTCTTCCAGCGCGCCGCGGAGATGACATGGAAGCACGCGAAGATCACGGCCTTCGGCATGACACGTCGCAAAGGCATCGCCGCGAAAGACGACATCGGCATGCAGGCGCTGGTCAACAGCAAATCGCCGGTGATCACAATCGTCGGCAAGACCTGGGATCTGCATGTGACGGAGGTCCTTCGCGTTTCGCTCGAAGAGAATCTAGCGATGATCAGCGATTCGATCGCGTTCGCCAAGTCCGAAGGTCGCGAAGTGATCTATGACGCCGAACATTGCTTCGACGGCTGGCGTGCGAATCCAGAGTACGCAGTGCTGACATGGAAAGCCGCAGCGGACGCTGGTGCTGATATGATCTGTATGTGCGACACCAACGGTGGAAACCTGCCCGAACAGATTGTCGAGGCCGTGACGGCTCTTCAAAATTCTGTGCAATGTCGCGTTGGCATTCACTGTCACAATGATTGTGAATTGGCCGTCGCGAATTCGCTGGCTGCTGTCAAAGCCGGAGCCGTTCAGGTTCAAGGCACTATTAACGGCATCGGCGAACGCTGCGGTAATGTGGATCTGGTTTCCGTTGCCGCAAATCTGTCGCTCAAGCTTGGATACGATGTACTGGCCTCGGGGAAGATTCAGCGACTGACAGAGTTGTCACGCTACGTCTACGAAATCGCCAATATGAATTTCCGCTCCGGCCAGGCCTTTGTCGGCACGAGCGCTTTTGCACACAAAGGCGGTATGCACGTTCATGCAGTCAATCGCATTGCTCGCAGTTACGAACACATCCAACCTGATGCCGTGGGCAATGAGCGTCGTATTCTGGTGAGTGAACTTTCAGGGCGTTCGAATATCGTTGCCAAAACCACGAAGTTTAATATCAGCGAGAACAACGAACTCATGCAGAAGATTCTGAACGCTGTGCAGGATCTTGAAAACGACGGCTATCAGTACGAAGCTGCCGAAGCGTCGTTTGATCTGCTGGTCATGAAACAAGCAGGCACTTATGTCCCGGCGTTTCATCTTGAGCACTACCGAGTGAACGTGGAAAATCAGTCACGCGAACCGATGACAGAAGCTGTTATCAAACTCACAACCGGTTCGGTATGCCAGCACGTCGTTGGTGAAGGCGACGGTCCTGTGAATGCACTCGACAGTGCGCTGCGAAAGGCTTTGACTGCAGCGTATCCCGGTCTATCGGAAATGACGCTCGTTGACTACAAAGTTCGCGTGATCAACAGCACCGAAGGCACGGCAGCCCGAGTACGTGTGGTCATCGAGAGCCGCGACAAAGACGTCATGTGGAGTACCGTAGGTGTCAGCGAAAATATCATCGAAGCAAGCTGGATCGCCTTGGTGGATGCGATGGAATTTAAGATCCACAAGGATCGCGGAGCGATTGGAGTAGAGAAGACTTGCTAGTTGTGGCAAGCATTTCATAAACCCCATGCTTCGCATTACTCCCACGGGATTTATTATCGGACGAATTGGAGTTATGGTCGCTTGCACCGGCTATCTTATTCTTCTTCCGTTGCCCACAGATGAGCTGTCAAGGCGTTTGGTGCGGCTACGATTTCTCCAGCCGCAAAGTACGTTGCAATCTCACGAGCCGCTGCTTCGGGACCGTCGCTGCCGTGAATAAGATTCATCTGACGACTGGCTCCGAGATCACCGCGAATTGTGCCTGGAGCGGATTCGCGGGCGTTGGTTTTGCCCATCAGAGTTCGCATCACGGTGATCGCTTCCGGACCTTCAACAACCATCGCCACAACAGGGCCGGACGTAATGAAGGCTTCCAGGTCTTTATAGAATCCTTTAGTGACGTGTTCGGCGTAGTGCTTCTTGCTCAATTCCGGCGTCACCTGCAGCATCTTCATGCCGATCAGGCTCAGGCCCTTGTCCTCAATTCGCGAAACAATGCGTCCGATCAGTCGTCGCTGAACGCCATCTGGTTTGACAAGAATCAAAGTTCGCTCAAGAGCCATTTTGGGATGTACCTTGGAAGGAAAAAATCCGAGTTTTAAAAATAGATGAAGTTGTGAGACTTGAGAAGCTCTGAACTCTCACGAGCTCAGCTAAACCAAAGTTCCCTGCATCATTTGCAGGAACTCAGTAAACAAATAGTGACTATCATGTGGCCCCGCCGCCGCTTCAGGATGATATTGCACTCCGAAAGCCGGATGAATGTTGTGGCGAATCCCTTCAATGGTCTGGTCATTTAAATTGATATGCGTCACTTCAACGTCATTCGGCAGAGTTGCTGCATCGACCGCGAAGCCGTGATTCTGGGAAGTAATTTCCACTTTTCCGGTGCGCTTATCCAGCACAGGTTGGTTAGCACCACGATGTCCGAAACGCAGTTTGTAGGTCTTGCCGCCAAAGGCCAGTCCAAGCAGCTGCAGACCAAGGCAAATGCCGAAAATTGGTTTCTTCCCCAGCAAGCCTCGAATTGTTTCAATCGCGTAAGTCAGCGGTTCCGGATCACCCGGACCGTTCGACAAAAAAACGCCATCCGGATTGAGTGCCAAAATCTCCTCAGCCGTCGCGTTTCCAGGAACAATGGTGACTCGACAACCCACATCGCGGAGGTAACGCGGAATGTTCCACTTCATACCGTAGTCGATGGCGACTACATGTGGACCATCAGTGCGGTCTGCTCCTGATATGAAATCGGCGGGCCGACCGAGGTCGCTCAGCGACGTGTCCCAGCCGCGTATTTCTTTCGGCATGACTTCCTGAACCAGATCGCGACCGACGAGCCCCGGTGCCTGCTGCACTTTCTTCAGCAACGAAGCATCATCCAGATCGACTGTCGAAAGGATACCCTTCATGGCACCCTGAGTCCTGATCTGACGGACCAATGCACGAGTATCAATTCCCTGCAGTCCAATGATGTTGTTTCGCTTAAGGTACGAATCTAATGACTCGGTTGAGCGATAGTTGCTGGGGAATTCGCACAATTCCTTGACGATAAAGCCCTTCAGGAACAGAGCTTTGCTTTCGACGTCTTCGGTGTTGACTCCGTAGTTTCCAATAAGGGGATAGGTCATCGTGACGATCTGGCCTGTATAGGACGGATCGGTCAGGATTTCCTGATAACCAGTCATGCTGGTATTGAAAACAACTTCTCCGTTGACTTCACCTTCGGCTCCAAAAGCCTGACCAGTGAAGACTTTACCGTTTGCCAGCGCCAGCTTAGCCGGGCGACTTGCCATGTCTCAATTCTCCCAAGGTCCGCGCGTAAAATCACCGCAGTTGAAAACACCATTGAACGCGGAATCTACCAATCATCGCGGGGCGGGAAAAGGAACGGGCGAAATCCGTCGGCAGTTTCGCGAAAATCAGATGATGCCAGGACTAGCGCTATGCTGTCGTTTTTTGCTGCGTGCGACTATTCTGCACGCATGAAATTCGCATCACTCCATGGAAAACGGATTCTGGTCACTGGGTCCTCGACGGGCATCGGCCGAGCGATCTTGCTGGAATGCGCCAGCGCAGGGGCCGATGTCATCGTCAATTGTCGGCGGTCAGCGAATCGAGCGGAGACCGTCGCGGCGGAGGCTCGAGCGATGGGCGTGCTGGCGGATGTGATCTACGCGGACGTCGCGGACGAACAGGATCGCCGAAAAATGGTCAGGGCCGCGTTTGATTCCGGCCGCGTGGACGCTGTCGTCAACAATGCTGGAGCGGACTTGCTGACGACCGAACTTCGAAATGCTGAGTTCGCTCAAAAATTGAACGCACTGATCCAGACCGACATGATGGGCACGATCGAATTGTCTCGTGCATTCGGCAAACGATTTCAGGAACAGGGGCGCGGTGCAATTCTGAATATCGGTTGGGATCAGTCGGACCGTGGCATGGAAGGTGACAGCGGCGAACTCTTCGCGGCGGCCAAAAACGCCGTCATGGGTTTTAGTCGTTCGCTCGCCTTGAGTTTGGCTCCGGACGTGCGAGTCAACTGCATCGCGCCGGGTTGGATTCGCACCGCATGGGGTGAAAACGCCAGCGAATACTGGCAGCAACGAATCATGACGGAGACGCCTCTCAAACGCTGGGGCGAACCACAGGACATTGCCAATATGGCAAGATTTTTACTCAGCGACGAAGCAAGCTACATGACGGGGCAAGTGATCAACGTGAATGGTGGGGCGGTGCGGTGAAATCCTGCGGGAACTCGCTTGCGATCGGATGATCCAGCGAGGATTGGCGGACTCCGGAATTAAGACGATCGCGACAATCAAATTTTTTCTGGAGAACTAATCCAATAGAGGAATTGCCAGGTTGAGAATCCATTTCTACGAACTTAGCAAGGTTGGTATCATGCACCAAAACGCTGTTCCGTCCACCGCGCTAGTTTAATGTAAATCTCGAAACGACATCGAAACATGAAAAACTCAACCCTGACTGTAAAAGAGGCTATGACTGATATTATCTCACGGCAACCTGACGACAGCAGTTACGACGAGATCCTGAAGGAACTCGCCTACGCTCGGATGGTTCGGCGAGGATTAGAGGACTCCGACGCCAAACGAACTCTGACTGATTTGCAAGTTCGCGAGAGGATCGACGCGTGGCAGAAATAATCTGGACAATCGAAGCGCTCGATTGTCTGGAACAAATCCACCACTACATCGCTGCGGATAATCCAAAAGCCGCTCGCAAAGTTATCAAGGGAATCTACGACAAGATTCAGATGCTAAGCCGACAGCCTCAGATCGGTCAACGCTACGAAGTTATCACTGATGGAGAAGTTCGCGAGATTCTGTACGGACACTATCGCATCGCCTACTTGATTCGGCCAGAATCTTCGGTCGAAATCCTGGCAATCTTTCATGGTCGGATGGACATCGAGCGATATTTCAGGGATTGACGTCAGTTGTAGCTGCGAGCTGTGTTGTATCACTTCGCACGTTCCAAAACCGCTTCATAAATCGCTTTCGCCTTCCGGTACTCTGCCAATGATTCGTCCGGCAGGATTCCTGTGTTGCGAGCGATCTCTTCATTCATGCGTTGAATAAAGAAGTCGGCGTCGCGGCGGCGGGGTATGAATGGTGAGTTCGCAACGTCAATGTAGACCGGATTCGTATGTGAGAAACTCACTTTGGCATTTGGCAAATTTTCGAAACAACGCAGTGCCAGCCAGCCGGAACCGTGAAGAGTTTCATCAGCATCGACGACGTATTTCCAGGCTCCTTCGGGAGTTTGTTCTGGTTCAATATTCAACCGTTGAACTGCTTCTCCGTTGCGGATGATTTCGATCGAACTCAGACGATTTGCACTCAGAATTGAACCGCTGATCGTGACCGCATTTTCAATGGAGTCTTTCGTCCACGTCGTTCCAGGCAGCTGCTCGTTGAAACGCAAATCCATCAGCGGACCAGTCGTCACGAAGCTGTGACCGGCGTTGAGATTCTCGATCCAGGCTTCGTAGGAAAACGTTTCGCCGGTATGCACATAGACGCGACCGTGACCCAAAGGAACAGGATGAACCCCGGAGCCGGTGCCAGCGGTCACTCGCATGCGAAAGCCGCAGTTCAGCAAAGCGTAATACGTCTGCAGCGCGAACTCGGTCCAGCCGAGATCAGTGAAGCCCGCAGCATCGCGTTCAACTTCCGGCCAGTCGGGAGCATTTTCAATCGTCCACTGCGGAAAGCCAAACTTCGTGCGCCAGTTGTGATTGTTGCTGAGTTCAAACAGATCGACATTCATGATGGGCACAATCATCATCGACCACGCCCAGGAATGTTTATCCAGATCCAGTATTGCGTGCTGTCGCCGCGCTTCTTCGGCGACCGGAAGTGCAGGAGGCGCTGGTAGATTGAGCGGCGTTTTGTGATTGAGTACAAACACTGCGCCCTGAGTATGCCGCTTGCCATTGACCGAGAAGATTTCATATTCGGTGTTGATCGGATAAATCACATGTGTCGCATCGACGGCAATCGGTTTGGCTTCCATCGCTGGCCCGGATGCCGACGGAATCTCCCGACTGTCACGCACCCAATAGGTCATCGGAAATGCGACATTGAGATCTTCTGCGATCACAAGATTCGGCAACTCGTCCAGACCGCGATGCGCATGGGTATCGCCTGAATACCAGCCGCGTTTCGGCATGTTGACAAACCGCTTCATGCGAAGCTGGAACTCTGATGGCTCTGTGCCGATGCGGATTTCGGTGTCGGCTGGCAGGAATTCTTTTCCGTATTCGGCGTGAATTCGGTACTTGCCCGGTGACAGTTGCAGCGTAAATGTGCCAGCGGAGAGTGTCGTGTGCATTTCAATCGACGCGGACTTACCGACCTGTTTCTTGTACTCGACAGCGGCACCCGCAGCGTTATTGGATTTTGCGAAGTGCCAGTCGCCGGAGTTCACGTTTTGCACGTAGAGGCGACATGGCAGACTGTCGCCCGAATTCGCGTCAACAACATCGCCCGTGACGTCGGTCGCGTTGGTGAGGCTGGGGTTGAAGCAAAAGATTATAAACGCAAGCGTCACGATTTGTTGCATCAACGGTTTGGTCATGGGATGTTTCCGCAGGATGGGACTCCAGTCCCGTCCCGATCCGAAAAAACGTCAGGACGAGTCTGGAGACCCGTCCTACGGTAGTCAAAGCCTAAAGGTCAGACTCCAAAGAAAGCTCTGGCACTATAAGTTCCTCGTCAACTGTTGCCTCACCAGCCCGCATCAAGAACTGCTGCAGCGATCGTTCGTAGGCTTCTCTCGCTGCGGGACGTTCGGATTCGGCAATGAAACGATTGCGATTTTTCCACAACAACCGAACCGACTCAGCGCACCACAACGCACTCCCGCGAGACGCTCGGATCGGCTTCGCATCGACGACGACATTGACTGGATTCGTGTGCAGTTGAGGAAACTGGCGCACGGCGATCCAGCTACTTTGCTGGATCGGGATTTCGAGTTTCAAACCATGTGGCTTTCCATCGGCAGGCACTTTCTGTGAAGCTGCCACACGACCATTTACGATGATTTCCGCCAGCCGTTCGCCACCTTCGACGAATCCCGTGTCGCGTGGTGCGTGGAGATTCACTGTGTCGCCAATCGTACGTTTTCCGGTTGGTGGCTGCAGCGTGCCATAGGCCACGGCTCGAGGTTGTTCGGCAGCGAATGCGACCGTTGTTTGGACGACGACTGACGATGCCGCTGTCAGCGAAATGTCTTCCGTGCCGGGCGCTATGCCGTTGACAGTGAATGATGTGGTGTGAGCGTATCCATCTGAAACATAGGAACGGCCAGCGGAAATTCCCTTGCACCAATCGACGAAGTTGACTTCCTGAACGTCGCCAAGTTGCACATAAACGCGGCCTTGACCAACACGCCGACTACTCATACATGGAAAATCTGTCTCGCCGCTCAGCTTGAGCGGATAGCCACAATTCAGCAAATGATACCACGTGTTCCATTCGGGAATTCGAGCCGTATCCATCGCACTAATGAAGTCGCAAACGCCTTCGGACGTGGTCACAAAAATTTCCATTGCCCCGCCACCGTCCATTGCTGGAAAGGCGTAGTTTGGCAGCTCGTCCGCCGCTCGATCTGCGCTGCGCTCGAGTTCTGAGAGTGACAATAATTGATCGCGATCCGATTCGATGACGCTGAATTTCTCGGGCAGCAATTGGCCGCGAGTTTCTTCTATACCAAGTGAGCCATCCTTGTTCTCATCCAGATTCTGTATCAACCTGGCGGCGGCTTGTTTGGTATCGACGTGCAATGCCGAATGCGGATAACCCGTGACGCCGCCTTGTTCCTTCGCCCAACGCATGACGGGAACCGTCCATGTCGGCCAGCCTTGAGTACTTGTGCCTTCGGACCCGGGATATGTCTGGTTCTGTAAATTCAGCAGGCAGACATGGCCAAGCGCTGCGGAGCCGAAGCCACTGATTTCGAGATCGTACTTCAGCACGGTTTGCGGTTCGCTGATGGTATCTGCGCCGGCTGAAAAGAAGTTCCTCTGATGATCAAAGCACGGTCCCCAGGTCAGTACGCAGCCGACGTTCAAGCCTTCGCCCTTCACTTGATTGAACATGTCTGCCGGTGTAACGCCTTGCGTTGGATTGTCATAGTGCGAACAGCCAGCGGCATGAATATGATGATCGCCGCTGTAGAAACCGAATTCAGCCGGATCGATCCAGCGCTGAAGTCTGACCTCGAGCGTAAGTTGTGTTTGCTGTTCAGGGGTGACTAGTACCGGAGGGCTGATGCCGCTCCGCTCGCCGGTTGCGACGGTCACTTTGCGAACCTGTCGGATATATTCCGGCCCGCGACTGCTTTCAAGCGTAAACTCGCCCGTCGGCAGCAAGACGACATCGCCGTCTTTGCGATAAATTTGGGGCTGAAAAAAGAAATCCGGTGCGAGACGTTTGGCTTGTGGCGGATAGACGTGACCATAGGTATCACGAAACTCAAGCCGTGCCGTTGTTGGTTGGCCATTGACATCGCGGATACTCAGCTTCACTGGAACCGCAGGACGCACACTGAACAGTACCGGAATTTCACTGCGGAACCCCAGATCCTGAGTGCCTTCTCCTACATCAAATGCAATCGTCGCTTCCCGTGGACCGGGTTCGCTGCAATGAATCAATGCCAACACATATTCGACATTCAGGCCGCTGAGTTTCGCTGTCATCGGCGACTGATCAAACATCTCTACTTCCAGAAACCGCCGCTCGCGGTTCGTGTTTTCGTTCTTTTTAAGTTCTGTCTGGGCTTGTCGCAACAGAATTCCTTCAGAAGCTCCGGCATAAACTGGACCTGCCTGAGGACTTGAAATGTTCAATGTTCGAGCCAGCGTGGCATCGTTGATGACTTTGATAATGACCGGCGAATGGCCAGCCTGCTGCAATACCGGATCACCGGGCCCGCGTTTCACTTTGACTCGAAGTTCAGGATTGATTTCGATTACGAATAAGGCGAGCGGATCCAGCAGAGATTGCAATGCTGAGCCATCTTCTTCTGCAACCGCCTTACTAATCTCATCAGGTTTGAGTTGCCCAAGTGGCGTACCAAGTGATTCGAGTGCAGAAAGAAGTCGCTGGACATTGGCCGCCAGTGGCTGACCGTCAGCGAAGCGGCGTTCGACATCGTCGGCAGAACTGCAGCGACAAAATACGATCGCGATGAAAATCCCGCAGGCCGCGACATCTTTTCGATACCATGAGCCTGTTTGCTGTTGCCGAAAATCATTAGCCATAGCCATCATCTCCGCAGGACTATTCGAACATCCACCATCGGCAGGACAATGTTACAACCGACGCTGCGGCCGCCGACTTCCTTTGCGCCGCGGTTGGCGGCTTCCATTATACCCGGCCCGCCGCCTGTCATGACCGTGAAACCCTCCAGTGCAAGGTGCTGCCCGATACTGCGGGCGAATTCGAAATGAGGATGCGTTTCGGGAAACCGAGCTGATCCAAATACCGTTACGCACGGCCCGACGAAGT
>JAYVNW010001109.1:0-2779 GCA_043758225.1 Candidatus Kuenenia sp.
GCGAACGATTCGGAACCTCTGGGAGCCGGCCGCGCGATACTTGGCTGGATAACTTTATCGTTCCTGATCATCGGTTTCACACCAACGCCAATCTCAGAAGCAGAAGGTGCCAAACCAACGACGCCGACCGAACAAATGGAGCCAGCAACGGCAGACTATAGTGGCACAGAAGCGTAGTAGCGTGCCGTCGCAGATGATCACCGTTGATTGGTTGTGATAAAAATTGGATGCCAATACGACGAAATCTGAAAGCTCGGTAAAGCACCGCGATGGCTAAGAAAAAATCGAAAAAACAGGATCTGACTGCCCCGGCAAACGTACAGGACATGCAGGCAATCTTCCACGAAATGGGTTTGCCGCTTGGTGACCCGGAATCCATGGCATTGCTGCAGCAACTCATGCAAAATTCTGGCATGAACGTCAGCGAATTATTTGCCATGATGATGCCCGCCCTAGAAGAAGCCGGGTTGATGGACGAAATTGAGGAAGTACGATCGAAGGCAAAGAAGTCTGGCGGTAAAACAAAGTCATCGAAGAAGAAGACCAGCGGACAATCAGGCGATCTGGATGATCGGCTTGATGACCTGGTTGAAGACGCTCTTTCGCAACGATCGCCGAAGAAGACGCGTGATATGCTTGAAGATACACTCAAGCTGGGTGAGCATGAATTGTCTGCTGAGTTTCGTGATCACGTCGGGGAGTTCTGGCTCGTCGCGGAAACGCGACCGTACATGCGAGCTCGTCTTGCTCTGATAAATTTTCTGATTGCACAAGGGCAACACGAAGACGCCATCGGACACATGGAGGAAATGCTGCGATTGAATTCCGCAGATAATCAGGGAGTTCGCTGGCTGTTGCTCGAATGGTACTGCAACATGAACTGGGTGGATAAAGCCTGGCAATTGCTTGAGGAGTACCAGGATGAAGTCACTCCATTCATCGCGCTGACGCGAGTTTGTATGGAGTTTCAAAAGTACGGCCCCAGCGAGGCATTGGCGTCAAAGCTGCAGAATCAGCTGGAACAAAATCCTTACATCGCGACGAAGCTGCTGGATCAGGACAGTGTCAGTCCCTACGCGATTGAGTCGTTTCAAACAGGCGACGAAGACGAGGCCGATGCGTATTGTCAATGTTTTCGCGCTTTGTGGAAATCCACACCAGAGGCACTTCCGTGGCTGAGTTCTGTGCACCGTGAACTTGCTCCGCCGGAGCCGGACTTGACACCGGAGGACATCGCTGACCTTGCAGCCGAAGAACTTGAAAACGTGAAATCGTTGCCCTCAAAAAAAGAAGTCTGGTTTTGCGACATCGATATTCTGGATGAAAACGAACACAGTCAGAATCTGGAAATCAACTGGGACAGCGAATTTCCTCCCAAAGATTGGTTGATGTCGCTCATCAATGAAGCGACCAACGAGGCCATTCATATTGCATCGGGTGAATTTCCTCTCAGTGCCGACAGTGTTTTGTGCGAACTCTGCCAGGGGATGTCCGACCCGGATTCCGGCAGCTCAAGACGCCCAAAGACAATTCGTATTGTTGACGCAGAGCTTGGACAGCGAATCCGTAAGCCACTTAAACAGTTGAAGATTGACGTTGAGATTGCAGATGAACTTCCGGACCTGATTCAGTTTCTTCGCAACCAGAGATTCAGTCCGGAGACAACACCGTTTCCTCTCGAAGAGATCCTTGAATTGCCTCAGAGTGATGAGCAAATCTGGGAAGTCGACTGGAGAACTGTCGATTCATGGGTTCCCGATCCGGAGACCCAGCAACCCGTCCAGCCCTGGATGATCCTTGTGGGCGCGCCGGCAGATGGCATGATTCGCGGGCAGCAATTGTCGATGTCTGTGCCAACTGAGAACATGATTGCTCGAATACTTGCGGAGGCCATCCTGAACCCGATGCACGGAGAAGTTGCACGACCAACGGTTCTCATCGTCCGGCAGCTGAGCAATCGTTTGGAACTTGAGCAGACCGCCGAGTCCATTGGGTGTGACGTGATCGTGGAAGAGTGTCAATTGCTGGATCATGTGCATCAGACTCTGCAGGAACATAACGTTGGCAGTGCTCCTGCGTTCGGGGCGCTAATTCAGCAGCCGGACGTGACGGCGAACATAATTGGTGATTTCTTCAAGGCTTCGGCCGATTACTATAAATCAAGGATTTATACTCGAGTCAAAGCAGAACTTACGGTCGAAATCTCCTGTCCGGAGCTGATGGAAAAGACGTTTGTCGCCGTAACGATGGGGCAGATGGGTCAGGAAATCGGCATCATGTTTTTTGACGACTTAAAGACTGTGCGTTTGATGTTCAGATCCGAACACGAAGACCCTGAAAAGAATGCGCAGATGATGAAAGGAATCAGTTATTCGATTGACACTCAGGACACTTTGCATCCCGCCGATGTCGCGGCTGCGGAGCAGTTTGGTTGGCCGGTGCCGTCGTCCGAAACGTGGCCGAGTGTGTACTCCATTGAATACGGAAAGCCTCGCTCCGTAGACGCTGCGGAATTAAGGTTCGCGACCGTTGCGATGCAGGCGACCCTGCAGATGCTGTCTGGTCATCAGAAGTCTGCCAAACTTGAGATCAGCCTTTTTGACCGCACCGTCAAGGTCAACGCCAGAAAAGTACTGGTCAAGTAGTTTCAGGTGACAGCCAGGGGCTCCAGTCAGCGTCACCGGCTGTTTAATAATCAAATTCGCGGAGCGTTACTTCTGAAGAGTCCTTACGTACTCAATCACGTCCGCGAGGTCCTGATGGGTGAAATCCTTTTCAA
>JAYVNW010001110.1:0-2464 GCA_043758225.1 Candidatus Kuenenia sp.
CAATAGTGAGGAGTCATTCGAAATCACCTCCGCATGTTTGAGTTGTTCAAACGCCTCCGGCCACAATTTTGCCACGGCGAGCTGCTCTCCCTGGTCAAAAAATGCCCTCCATTGTTCCATGTCCTGGGTATTGAGATTTTCCGGGAGAAGAAAGCTGACCGGAGAATGATTGCTCAGGTTTGACGCTACCGTAGAAAGTACAATCGGAATTTTCGCGGAGGAAGCCGTCGCGACCATTCGCTCGAGGTTCTCACGATAGTACTCTTCTGCCTCCTTAAACATGGGGCCGTCCCTCGGAATGGCTACGCTCGCTGGCAACTCTTCCATCAAATCTTTCTGGTTGGATGGTTCATTGACAAATTTGGAGGCAACCAGCTGGAATAGACGCCGTCGCCGGACTTTCGTTGCCAGCAAAAACTGAGACTTTAGCGCTGTACCGGTTGTGGATGCAACTCCCCCTGGCCCGTAAAATTCGTTGTGGCCGGCGTGCACGATGATCAGATCGGGTTGCATCGCAACTGACTGTTTGACAACGTCTTCCACGCTGAAACTATTGATGGCGACCATTCCGAGATTGATAATCTCGAATCTTTGGTCGGAGTTCTGCTGGTTGAGCAAGACCTCGATTTGGCGTGGAAACGAAAGTTCGGAGGGATAGGGAAATCCCAGCACCGTGGAGGCACCCACAACGACAATCCGATAAACGCCAGCGGGCCGCGGAATGTCGAATCGCTTCGGCTCGGGCCCCGCCAGTTGACGCCCGGCAAAGTAGCTCTCCTCCGCCCGGGGATTGACCTGATAGTCAAGTATTTCAGGGTCTCCCGGAACCTTTACAAAGAGGCTCAGGTCGTTTCCGACGTCAAACACAACGAGCAGTGCCTCAACGATCAGGATGATCACCACCGGAAACAACATTGCCCCTATTCGAAAATACCATATCCTGCGTCTCGACCGCCTGGATGCGGGCCGTTGCGCTGGCTTCGATCGTTGGCCCTGGTCCGCCAACCTGCGATTCTGATTTCGGTTACTCTTTGACATCAGCCACACCCTGGACGGCAGGAGGATCGGCATCGTTCCGTACTCGGATCCAGTGATCGTGAAACGAGATTGACGGATGAATCTCCACGCGCGGCATGTGGCACGAAACGCAGTCGGAATCCGGTGAAACAGAGCACCGCACGGAATCTGGCGACGCGGAATGACACTGCAGGCACTTTTTTTCGTATTGCACCGTCGTCTGCATGGATGCGTGTTCGTGAGGGTTGTGACAGGTAGAACACAACAACTGCTGTTTGGACTGGACGAAGCATTTTGACTGTACCAGTCCGACCGGCTGATATCGTACGATCTTGCGGTTTTCCCGCGTGATCTCACTCTTCTTGACGGAGTCCTCGCCGCGATGACATCTAGCACATATCTGCAATTGATCCGCAGCAGCCCCAGGTCGTTGTTCAAAACCGGCGTTAGAATCCGCTGAGTTCCGTTCCTGCATCATGTCCGCGTGGAGGGCACTGTCCGTATGGCAACTTTCGCAGCCGACATTCGGAATGAGGTCGAGCAGATGGTCACCTTCAATCCGGCCTGAGGTCGTATGGCACTCGAAGCAACGCTCCAGGGTCGTCCCACGAATAACGCGTCCGAAATATTCGATGTCCTGATGGACAGGTCGACCAAGTTGACCGGGAGTGAGACCAGCCTGGTCCTGGCCATGAAACCACGAAATACGGTGTTCAATTCCGGCTGGTACCTCGGTACCATCGGGAGTAAGCGTTACAAATGTAATGGCGTGCTCTCCCGAACCAAACGCGAATTGCAGAGGAAATCTGTCTCCGCCGAACTTGCCTGGAACAACCACTTCCATGCCGTGCTCTTCCAGAAAATAGTGCAACGTCTGCTGACGTTCCACATCGGAAAACTTCATTCCCTCGAATCGATCGCGGAATGGAAAGTCGCGTGTGGACCACAGCGTTTTTGAATGGCCGCTGGTCAGATATTCATTGTATTGCTTCTCGTGGCACTCTCCACACTTTGCTGAACCAAGGATTCTAGTCTCACCGGCGATCAATGCGGCGGCATCAGGTGCATCAGGTGCATCAGGCGTCAGCACAGACGTGTTGGCAAACCACCAGAGGCCGAAGATCAGCAACGCTCCGGCAGTGCACAGCAGCGAAATGCGGGCCTTCAACGATTTCGGAGTCTCCATGCGATTGTTCTATCAAAATATGGTTCAACAACAAATCTGTTTAGCGTTCTTCCGGGACAGGGAGCGACGGATTCACATGGGCCTCTTGCTCTTCGATGATTTTCACGATTTCCTGCTGGTAGCGGCGTGATTCTTCGCGACGTCCCGACATGGCCGCCGCCCGAGCCAGACTGCTGAGATAATCCCGACGATCCGAATGGATGGAATACAACGGCATCAACGCATTGTAGGCTGCTTCGGCTTCGCGTCGAAACATTAGCA
>JAYVNW010001111.1:0-1921 GCA_043758225.1 Candidatus Kuenenia sp.
CTGACCTCCGAGCAGCCGACGGCACTCATACCTGAACCCCGCCGGACCAAATGGGTTCCCCGGACGCTTACGCTCGGCCGACAAACTCAGCAGAACTGGCTCACCGCCGGAACCGCCGTCAACACAATCACGACGGCGTACAACGCGGCGATGAACGCAGAGCTTACAGGTACGCTTACAGGTACCAGTCACCTTGACGTTCAACGGTATTACTTATTAACGTATCGGTGTGACACGATTCGGCCGCCAATGCCGATAGGGGACATTTGGATGGGTGAAACACGTACCGCTTTACAAACGTGGACACTGATACCCGGAGATCCCTCCACATGACTTCAATTCAGAGAAAGGTCGAAGAGTCGCAGGCCTCGGAATACCAGAAAAGATGGAACTCTTTACGGCGACTTCAGATTGGATTCTTCGTTAGTGCGATCGGCGGCCCAGTTCTGTTCGGGCTCTTGGGGGGCAGCATCACTTTTCCTTCCGCTGGGCGCGGCAGGAGGCGTAATTCCGGTCCTGGCAATTACGCTCTTGGTGTCATGTACCGTTTTGGGGTTATTGTGGACTTTCTGGCGATGCCCTCGCTGCACCAATTACGTTTTTATGCAATGGTACAAATCTGGTCTGTTTTCTCCAACCTGCCCGCATTGTGGGTTACGAAAGACCAACACAACCGATGTACGAAAGGACGGACTTCATTGATTCAGTTTTGCGTTCTTTATCTCGAGCAATCCATATCTCGATCAATGGTTGCCTTCGGACGTGCAATGAGTGCCTCGCAATACTTGCTGAGCCAGTCGGTAAATGGATTGGGTTAATACCGTCGGGTGCGTGGTCCCTGACATTAGTACGTGGTACCTGACATCATGCCTTGACATAAACCATGCGATGGAAGGCCACGTTTTTAAGCCAACCAGCCAAAGACTCCCGCCGCGATCACCAGAATTCCGGCTAGCAGCAGCAGGATAGCCGCAGCCGTCCATTGATTCACCAGCCGCTTGCGGTCTTGAATGGACATCACCGCTTCAAGCATCGCGACTCGATTGTAACGCAAAATGGCCGTGTCGGTTTCTTTTCCTGCCTCGACATTCCAGCCGGAATTAGATTTTGTAATTGATTTCGATGCTGTTGAAACTGCGGAACTCATCATCACACCTTCTTTCGATTTCCCAACACATTGCTTCAATCAGAATTGCTAATTCCAAACCGGCGAGTATTGATTCGCCAAGCCCAGCCGTATTCTGGAAAATAATCGTTTAAGAATTTCGAACCTTCCGCCACCTGACACTCAAATTTGTGAAACGTCGCGCCATTCGTTGCCGTGAGAAAAGAATTTCCCTGAACAGATGGCTACAAATGCAGTTCTGGAGTTATGCACTTTCCGTTCCCGCATGCGCTTATCAACCACGCTTCCACTAATAGAGATTCGATCATGTCAGAATTATCTGGCAAAGTTGCCATTATTACCGGGGCAAGCCGTGGAATCGGTTTTGGCCTGGCTCAGACACTGCTGAACGCAGGATGCCGTGTCGGCATCTGCTCACGAGACCTGATCGGAATTACAGCCGCAGCAAAACGCCTCACTGCAGCATCTGACCACATCGTTTCGCTCGCTGTAGATGTCAGCAGCGAAGCGGATGTTCAAGAACTGTTCGATGACGTGACCTGCAAGTTCGGCCCACCCGATATTGTCGTCAATAACGCGGGGGCATTCGATGGAGGGCCGGTTGACACGCTTTCACTTGAGGCATGGAACAACGTAATTGGTTCTTGCCTGACTGGCTCGTTTCTGTGTACACGGGCGGCTTTCGCCTTGATGAAACCACGAGGACGCGGACGCATTCTGAACATTGGCTCAATCTCAGCTCAACGCCCGCGAGAAAATTCGTCAGCCTATACGGCCGCCAAATTTGGCGTGCAG
>JAYVNW010001112.1:0-5266 GCA_043758225.1 Candidatus Kuenenia sp.
GTGCGATATGCGGATGACTTTATCATCTTCGTGCGCAGCGAACGGAGTGCTCAGCGCGTGTTCGCGTCGGTCCAGCGGTACCTGCCGCAGCATCTGAAGCTCGTGGTGAACGAACAGAAGAGCAGCGTCAGACCGGCCCGAGGCTGCGAGGAACCGTCTGATGCGGACCCGCATGTCAGGTGGTGTGGGGAGGAACGTCAGTGATGGTGGCGCTTACCCGATTTGGGCATCATGCGCAGAGAGCTTCACTGAGTTTTCGTAAAGAGTGTCAGGACAGATGTCCTGTTCGTTTGGCCAGACAACGGTGCCATGCAATACGGAAACCTGCCTAAAATATGCAACATTTCTGAGCTCCCGAAAGACCCCGAAATCTAACAGGCCGCTGCAATCATAGACGCCAACTTCACCATTGGTGAACTGGATTTCGAGATGATATTCAGCAGTGGGCACAACTGCGGTTACGCGAGGGTTCATCATTACCTCAGGGGTTCAATTCGGAACGGTTGTTGACCATTAACTGCGAGTTCCAAGTCTGCCATCAAGTCTTCTTTGTGGATTTCCACCCAAGCGATCACCATCTTCATCTTACCTGGCGGCAGGAACCCCTCCAAGAGGTCCCCGCCCGGAATAGAAACAACGGCTTCGTCATTCTGGAATCTGGCATGGATGTGCGGTTGGTGGTGTCGCCGGTTGTCGAGGAAGTAGAGCGAAATCGTGATTCCGTAAAACATCGAAATTACGGGCATTCAAAAAAGCTCCCCGCCGAACTCTGAATTACACGCGCCGTGTGATATTGGCCAGGAGGGGCAAAAAACACGGGCGACACGATGGTTTGTTCCAGTATCACACGGCGCGTTCAGTATCAAATATGGGACGTGCCGGGAATATCAAGGTATCAGCCTGCCTGAGAGGTGTCAATTTGAACAAGTTCGGATTGATCTGCGAGGTGTAGGATGTCTCTGAGTGAAATGACAAGACTGGCAAACATCAGTGGTTTGGCAAAGAATGACGCTGAATGGTGGCCTAAGTGGATGGAAGCCGATGCCCGCTCCGTTCATCAAGTCGATGCGCGGTGAATCGACATTTCGCGGGAAAGTTTGATCTCACAACTTCGGCGGATGCGTGATTCCGGAAAGTCTGCGTGGGTTCGGTTGCAGGTCGTTGGAGGTAGCCGCTCATTTTGCCTACTTGAGTGTTGTACGGAGTTTTGAATGCCGCATGGGTGCTGGAAACGGTAGTCAGGCTAACTCGTCTCAGATTGGCGTCGAGCCTGGTTGCCAGCAAGGCTTCCAGTCGCTCGATGCGCTCCTTGAGTTGTTTGTTTTCTCCTCGGAACTGGTTGTTCTCCTCGGTGACCTCAGCAACGAGTTTCGTCAGATCGGCGATCCGATTTGCTTACTCAGCGATCGTCAGATCCCGCGGATCGATTTGTGGTGGTACATCGTCAGACATCACGAACACGTAACAAATCCATCGATTTTCCGAAACCCCAATCGAAAATGGGCGGCTATGCGTTCCGAGGCTGGAGTCCCGGGACGAGAACACGAACTCGGAGGGCTGACGCCCAGCCGCTCGCCCGGGTAAGGGACTATCGCCACTTCTCAGCCCATACTCAGCGTTACAGTTTTCAGCTCAGTGTACGCCGCCAGTCCTGCTTCACCCATCTCCCGACCCATACCGCTCATTTTGAATCCGCCGAACGGTGCAGCAGCGTCAAAGACATCGTAACAGTTGATCCAGACAGTCCCGGCTCGAACGCTCGCGGCGACCTGGTGTGCTTTCTTGACGTCGCGTGTCCAGACGGCAGCCGCAAGCCCGTAGCAAGTGTCATTGGCACGCCTGATGACTTCTGCCGTGTCCTTGAATTTCAGGATACTCAGCACAGGCCCGAAGATTTCTTCGCGGGCAATGTCCATGGAATCGGAAACGCCGGTGAAGACCGTTGGTTCGATAAAGTAGCCTCGATTACCTCTGCGTTCCCCTCCGGTGACGCAGTTCGCTCCCTGTGCATGGCCTCGCTTAATGTAGCTCATGATTTTGTCAAGTTGAGCCTGATCAATCTGCGGCCCCTGGCTGGTTTCTGTATCGAATGGATTTCCGAGAACACGTTGCTGAGCGCGCTGCACAATTCGTTCTACGAATGCATCATGCACTGATTCTTCAACAAAAAGTCGACTTCCTGCACAACAACACTGACCCTGATTAAAGAACAAACCAAGTTCTGCACCTGCTGCAGCAGCGTCCAGA
Source organism: Candidatus Kuenenia sp. (assembly GCA_043758225.1). Classification (GTDB taxonomy): domain Bacteria; phylum Planctomycetota; class Planctomycetia; order Planctomycetales; family Planctomycetaceae; genus SXXK01. The sequence goes on from JAYVNW010001112.1 coordinate 2,248, forward strand.
TCGGCGTCGGCAAACACAATGTTCGGGCTCTTGCCGCCGAGTTCGAACGTGAGTCGTTTCAGAGTCTCTGACGCATCTCGCATAATAATCCTGGCAGTCAGACCTTCACCAGTGAACGCAATTTTATCGACCTGCGGATGTTTCACCAACGCCGCGCCGGCGGTCGGACCATATCCCGGGACAACATTGATCACTCCCGGAGGAAATCCTGCTTCCAGAGCGAGTTCGGCCAGTCGCAGGCAGCTGAGTGGTGTTTGCTCGGCGGGCTTCATGACGATCGTATTGCCGGTCGCGAGTGCCGGACCCCATTTCCACGCAACCATCAGCAGTGGGAAGTTCCAGGGAATAATCTGGCCGCAGACTCCGATTGGCTCCCGCCGCGTGTAGCAAAAATAATCGCCACGAATTGGAATCGTGTTGCCCTGAATCTTGTCGGCCCAACCCGCGTAGTATCTCAGACAATCAATCGCGAGCGGCAAGTCGGCTGCGCGGGAATCGTTAATCGGCTTACCATTATCCAGAGTCTCAAGTGAGGCTAGTTCGTCCAAATGTCGTTCGGCCAGATCCGCAAGTCTATTCATCAGACGGCCACGTTCACGGGCATCCATGCGAGACCACGGTCCGGTTTCAAAGGCAGCTCGGGCCGCGTGAACGGCCAGGTCCACATCTGCAGCGTCACCCTCAGCAACTTCACAAATCACTTCTTCTGTGGCGGGGTTGATGGTCTGGAAAGTTTTCCCGCTCACGGATGGCCGAAATTCGTCGCCAATCAGGATTCCTGTTTGACGAATCTTCGGGGCTGTGGCTGGCGTTGATGCGACGCTTGTGGACATGAGCATGCTCCTGAAAGGGGGATCGTAAATCCTTAGACTGACCGATCTACATTGCAACCGGACACGCTGCGTGGCCGAATTTGTAGTATGCCATCGCTGAATCAAAATTGCTACGCAACGCCGACTGCTGGCGAAGAGTGAAAGAGCGAACGACGGGGGCGGCAGTCGCAGACATTCTGTGGAATGGCTGATATCGCATTCCTGCAGTTTTTTCAGAGGTCGCTGCCCATGATGGCGTATCGCCCCGCCATTCGGTTCACGAATTCTCTTCTACTTCGGCAGACCGATGGGTTGCAGAGGGCAGCAACTGGCAACGAACGTGTGGGTTTCGTCGTCGTTTTCGAAGTTGACAGTCACCGTCGCTCGATTGGAACCGCTGGAGACTTCAGTAACAGTCCCGCGACCATAGCGAGGATGGCGAACCTGCATGCCTTCGCGAAATTCCAGCGGACCTTGATCACTATTATCGGATGCGAATGCGTCTGGCCGTGCCGGTTGACCCTGCATGGACGCCAGTTCGGCGGCGGTCATAATGAGCTTTCGATCGGCAACCGCTTGAGCTGCCATGAAACGTCGCCGCGCCTTTTCCAGATGTTGATCCAGCAAGGCTTCCGTAATTAATGGCGGAGTCAGCACGTTTGATTCCCGGGCAATTGCTCCATGAAGTTCGGGAATAAAAGGACTGGAAATTGTTGTACGCCGCATCCCACGGAAAGTACGTTCAGACGTTTGAGTCAATGTTAGTTCCTGCATGGCACGGGTGATGCCCACGAACAGAAGACGTCGTTCTTCTTCAAAGCTGGCAAGATCACCTTCACGCACGGCCCGTTCATGCGGAATCAAACCACTTTCGATGCCAACCACGTAGACCGCAGGGAATTCCAGCCCCTTGGATGCATGCAACGTCATCAACGTGACGGCACCACGCTCGGGGTCTACGCTGTCGGCTTCGTTGCTTAACGTCGCCAATTCCAGAAATCCCTGCAATGACGGAAGATCGTAGTTGCCGCCGGACAGCGATGAAAGAATGTCGTCGCGATCTGAATCATCGTCAGCGTCAGCGACTTCATCCATCTCGTCAACTGCGTCATATTGCCGAGCGGCGGAGATGAGTTCGAAGACATTCGCCGCTCGATCAATATCCACCTCATCGGTTTCTTCGCGCCACAGCGAGAGATAATCTATGTCGGCGATCAGACGTTCGATCAGCGGCGCAACACGACCATCGGCCGACTGTTCATGCAACTTCTGGATGAGATCGACAAAGCTCAAAATTGCTTTGCGACTGCGGCCGGTAAGACCATCGACCGTTGTCGCCTCACACGCAGATTCGAAGAGGCTAAGTCCATATTTTAAAGCATGATTCCGCAGCTTCACCAGCGAGGTTTCTCCGATCCCGCGCGCCGGTCGATTGATGATGCGTTCCATCGCCGAATTATCAGCCTGGTTTTCGATCAGTCGCAGATAGGCAACCAGATCCCGGACTTCGGCGCGTTCGTAAAATGAATAACCAGCCGCGACCTGAAACGGAATCCGGTGCCGCGACAACGCGGTTTCAAACAGGCGCGACAGAGCATTCACGCGGTAAAAGATTGCAAAGTCTGAGTACTTCCTTTCTCCCGAAGCGACGCAAGCCGCTATCTCGGATGCAATGCCGTCAGCTTCTGAGTCCGCATTTTCAAACAACAACAGGCGAACGGGCGCTCCTTCGGGATTGTCCGTCGTTAGTTTCCCGCGATGGGAACGGCTGTTGTTCGAAATCAGTTGATCGGCGCAATTCACGATTTTTTTTGTGCTGCGGAAATTCTGATCAAGCGACACAATCCGGACGTCGGGAAAGTCGCGTTCAAAGGTCGTGATGTTTCCCGGCCTCGCGCCTCGCCATCCATAAATCGATTGATCCGGATCGCCTGTAGCGCAAAGATTGGGGTACAGTTTCGACATTGCCTGCACGATGCGATACTGGGCAAAGTTGGTATCCTGATATTCGTCGACCATGATAAAACGGAAATGATGATCCAGTTGTTCGCGCACGAGTTCGTCGTCTTCAAGAATCTTCACAACGTGCAACAGCAGGTCATCGAAATCCACTGAGTTCTGTTGTCTTACGCGGGCCTCGTATAACGGAAAGACCTGATAAACAATGGCGTCAAGCGGATTGCCGACACGTTGTTCAAACTGCTGGC
>JAYVNW010001113.1:0-3080 GCA_043758225.1 Candidatus Kuenenia sp.
TCAACGTCTTTGATAACCGGAAAGACTACCCCAAAGTCCAGAGCCTGTTCAGCCATCTCGCGAATCGTGTCACCTGCACCGACATTCACCGCGACAAACTGCACATTCTGAGTGCCAAACTGTTTATTCAATTCGACAAGTTTGGGCCACGAGCGTTGGACCAGCGGACACATTGTTGTCGTAAAAACAAAGACGTACGCCTTGTGCTCACCCAGCTCGGCAAGATTTCGATCGAGCCCTCGAATGTCCCTGAAAGTCAGGTCGGAGATAGTTGCACCCAATGGCGGACGAATATCATCAGCGTTGGTTTTGGGACAAACGATGCAGGCTAGGATTGCAACTAGAACCAGAATTGGTTTGGGCGACACGGTCATGCTGAATTGCTCCGAAATCAATTTGATGTTGCTATCGGACACCGAAACTGGAAGGTCGCGTGAGAGCTGCCGATCAACTCTGGATCATGTTATCAGAAGTCTCTGGGTCTGCGAACGGATCGTAGCTGACGCCTTGGGTGCGTGAAAATTTTTCTTCCCGCATCCACGCCTTCACATGCAACTCTGTGAAGTATTTTTTGAGAGGAATTTCAATGGTCGATTATTAGTGTGATCGTTCTCGTTCAACTCCCATGAGGCACGAAAACTCTTCGAGAGGCGGGCGATTTGCTTTTAGGCCCGGATGGGCCGACACGACCTCTGCCGGGGCCGTAAGGCCCCGGAATTCAATTGAAGGGAACCAAAGGCCCGGAGGAGGGCCGGCACAACAAAATGTCCGAAGGCTCCTCTGGTTGTGTCAGCCTTTCAGGCCTTTGGTTTATCTTCGCTCGCCTCCGGTGGCTCACGCCACCGGCAAGGGATATGTCGGCCTTTCGGGCCTGACTCGCAGTTTGATTGTCCCACTCTCCTCATTTTCACTTGTCGAAATACTTCACAGCGTTGCCTTCACAGTGCTGGCACACGAGGATCGAGCAGTTGAATCACATGTCGCACTTCAAAAGGACGGTTCACAAGACCTGAGGCGCGAGCGGAATTCCATTGCATCATGCAAACGTGATTGCTCGTCGCGAGGATGACTGGAGCACCGACTGCATCGTTGAGGAACGCGGACTTGCGGGTCAGGATCTCGCGAGCGTTTGCAGGCTGCTGAAGATTGTAGACGCCGCCGGAACCGCAGCAGTCGCGGGCCATTGGAGCGAGTTCCCAGCGGTAGCCTGTGGCATCAAGCACGGATTTTGGAATTCCAGCAACTTTCTGACCATGCACAAGATGACACGGCAGATCCACGTAGACCCGCGCGGCTTCGGTAGTGGAACTTCGTTCGCGACGGACAAGTTTCTGTTCGCCCAGAAAATCCAGCACATCGCGGACCGGCAGTTTGTCGTTCAAAGCTTTCCCCAGCGCGAAGCCGCAGCCCGATGAATTGCAAACCACAGCATCAACTTCAAGTGCGCTGAAAGCGATGCGATTATGATCTCGCAGTGGGTCGACACCATCCAGTCCCAGGTGTTCCTGCATCGCACCACAACAGCCCTGATCGCGCGGCACGAAAACCTCGACGTTGTTTTCGATGAGGACTCGCACTGTCGCGAAATTGATTTCGCGAAAGACAGCCTCCATGAGGCAACCCGTGAGCAGCGCGACGCGGGGACCAGTCGGGCGATACTGCTGCATCAGCTGTTCGGCGTAACTTGCAGTCGACTGCGTGAGCGCAGGTTGTCCCGCGAACAGAAAGCGATGCGGCAGCACACCCAAGCGACGCATGATCCTTGTCGGAAACATCGCCAAATTGAACAACCACGGCCGCTGTGCAAGCGCGGCGGCCATGCGAAGTTTCAGCGGTGTGCGAGTTCGCCCGGCTGACACATGCGCGTGGCGAGTTTGTTCGAGTATTTCTCCGTACGGCACGTTCGCTGGACAAGCCGATTCACAGGCGAGGCAACCGACGCAGTCTTCTGTGTACTTCGCGGTCCATGGTTCGAGTTCGAGCCGCCCTTCCGCTTCTTCACGCCATAGTCGCAATCGACCGCGCGGAGAGTTATTTTCGTCGCCCGACAGTTGATACGTCGGGCAAACTTCAAGGCACAATCCACAATGAACGCAGCTGGTGAGAAGGTCACGTTCGCTGATGATTGGCGGACCGTTTGCCGTCTCTTTTGTTGATGAATCTAGTGAAATCATACTGATCCAAACTCCAGTTCCAGCAACTTCAGCCATTCCGCTTCAGTCCCGATTGGTGCATTGCGAGGGACGTATCGCGACTGCCAGTCTCCACCGATTTCATACAGAGTCTTTGAGTAGCGTTCTATGATGCTCGTCACAATCTGGGTGGGCGAATTCGTAAGAATTCGGTCCGAACTCTCACGAGTACCACTACGATCAGCAGGAGCTCCGCTACTATCAGACTGTTGCCCGAGATAACCATGCACCACGCCGTTGTAACACAGTGCGACGCATCCAATCGCGTTTTTTTTGGAAATCTCGCGAGCCAGTTCGACGACTTGATCTGGCGTCGTCTTCAGCATAAAGTCAGGGCAACCGTCGGGCGAAAAGGACGCCGTCGAATCCGACGTCAGCGACAGATCATGAGTCTTCGCGAACGACGACAGAAACTCGTGATAGACCGCCCATTCGTCTGCCGGGCAATTGAGCGCGATCCGCAGTTGGCAAGTTTCTGCTTCACTTGCAAACACAACATCGACGGCATCAAACCAGTGTATCCAGCATGTTGCCGGCAACGCGGCTGCTGCTTTCGAAATGGCATCATAACTGCCGTTCATTGAAAAGACGCCGGATGTTCCGCAGTCAGGCCGGAGCCGTAAAACAAAAGCAAGGGGCTCGCCAAATTGGCCACACGAATGCAACAGGAATCTCAACAGGTCATAGCCAGTGGTGGACTTGACGACGCGTTCACCGATGCGAACGATTCGTCCGCTGGGCAGCTTCCAGTTCATGCCAATGATGTTGTCGCAGTACGGTCCGAATCGAGAAGAAGATGAAGCAAAACCACTTGCCGCGATTTGTTCGCAGAGCGGCATGTGCTGATCAAGTATCAGCGGGAAGCGAAATCCATGCGACGTTCGCAAC
>JAYVNW010001114.1:0-1759 GCA_043758225.1 Candidatus Kuenenia sp.
TTCCCGAGCCGGCATTGGCCAGCGCGACATCTGCCACAGCGTTTTTCATTACAGGCAGCGCCGCACAACCCGCGATGGATGGCAGAATGGCGGCGGAAATTATTACCGTGACAGCGAACAACGGCCGCGCACAACGGCCCGCAGCACGACTCAGTTCGAAGAGTGGAAGGGACCACTTCATCAGAACCTCCCGTTTAGAAACACGTCTGCAGCGAACTGCGATGCAGGCAGAATTTAAAAAGAACAAACCAAAGTACTAACAATCCAGTCACGGAAGTAGTTTTGAGACTATTCCGTATCTGACTCGCTTCAGCTTTCCATTCCAAGGTGATAGCAAAGTTGTTCGAAGCGTTGCTGGAATTCATCACTGGAGGAATGAACGTGTTCTGCTTCCGTGATGAATTTCAGGTTCTCAATTCTCGACACGTTATTGTCTCGCAATGCCACTTCATAGGGCGCATTGTCGTGACCATAAACAAACATCAACTTGTGTTCATCCAGCTGAACTTCCATAGGCTTGCGAGGATTCAGAATTGCGATACCGCAGCAACCATCGTCCAGCAGCAGATCTTCAAAGTCATACAGAATGCTCTGCAGCACCGGCATATCGATCTGTTCTCGATATAGGTCGGTATGTGAGCCATTGGATTTGTCGTGACTTGTTTCAAGGACGACATCAACTGTTTCGCCTAGTGGATCAAGCAGTGACAGGAATGTATCAAACAGGCGTTCCCGAGTGACAGAAGTCATCAGGACCGGAATGCGTGCTCCGGAATCCTGATCGACGTACCATTCGTCACGATAGCCCGTTCGCGGGACGATATCCAGATTGTAGGATGGTCGCACAGCGTCGGTCAGCGTGAAGTCACCGTAGCGAGTGATGCTCATGTGAGAATCCAGCTGCTGCTCCGACAGATCTCGGAAGCTGCTGACTCCACGTGGAGCTTCGCCATCTCGGTAGTTCGTCTTCAGGAATTTTTTCAGGAAGCTCATGTGTTGGTTCCGTGCAAGTACAAGTTTGGCATTGTCAGCCAGCCTGTCGAAACCTAGCACGAACCTGGAGCGACGCTTTATAGAATCCGGAGTTTCGAAAATTTTACGCCGACGAAGGCGTTTCTGGCGACGAACAAACAGTCCGCGGAAACTGTTCCGGCCGGGCAAACTGTGGTTTTCCCCAGCAAAATCGTTACAAAGATTGCCGATGATTCAATCGGCAGAATGTGTGATACTTCGTGCCATGCAAAAACAGGCTTTGACATTTTTTCCCGTTGTCGTCGTAAGCCTGCTCGTTTGCCAACCGCAGACATCCCCCGCGCAGCCGCCGTTGATATTTCCTCAGCATCGGCTGAAGTCGCTGCAGGCACCAGCCGTTCGTTACAATCCATCGCAAAATGAAATTGAGCCGGCAGAGGCTTTTGTCGCACAGGACGCATGGTTCCTTGTCGAATTCGACGGCGCGACAATTGGCTATGAATCTCTCCTGACGACGCCGGTTGACGCACCAGAGCGAAATGCAGTGGTCATCTCTGCTACTGAAGATGACGATGTCATGCCGAGAATTCGCCGCAGCAGAGAGACTCGACTTAAGCTTAAACGGCTCGGTACAGACTTGTCTGTTGCAGCACATTTGGACACCATCGAATCCGTTGACGGCGTTTTGGAAAGCTGGTCCTTGCGGCGCACAGGAGCGGACGGCACAGTCATTCAAAAATCAGCAACATGGGACAACTCACGCAAGTCGTTCCTGATTCGAGGCGGC
>JAYVNW010001115.1:0-2484 GCA_043758225.1 Candidatus Kuenenia sp.
CATTGAAATCAAACACACGCAGCGCAGAATCGGAAATCCCAGCCCTTCTTCCTGAGCTGGATTCTGAGGATACTTTTTCTGATTCTCAGCGGTATCAGGGCCGTCGATCGTGAATCCATCAACCATGATGATTCGCCCCTCAATCGGCAACGAACGAATTTCAGCGATGACTCGCGGAGACAGACGCTCTCGCCCAATGCTGAAACTCGCGCGACGGGCCATGACCTACGGCCGAAGGACTACACTGTCACCGACTTATCGCGACCAGCGATCATAACCACCTTACTCACAGGATAATTCGACACCGTTAAGCGAACGTCCGCTCTTGGGTTCGCCATGCGGCGAAAGTCCACCCCGGCAGGCTGGATCTACTCAAATCGACGACCGCACTACGTGCAAACAGCATCTGTGCCGCTGAGTGTTGCGAACTGCAAATTGCTGCTATCATTCTTCCTGCCTACCGGCGATTTTTTACGCCTTTTGACCTTCCGGGGAGAAACCATGCGATTTCAGCGACTGTGCTTATTTTTGGCTGCACTGTGTGTGGCAAGTGTATCTGCGAATGCAGAAGATTGGGTGTCACTTTTTGACGGCAAGACACTCGAAAACTGGGATGGTGATCCAAACATCTGGAGTGTTCGCGATGGTGTGCTCACCGGTGAAACTGGCACTGAAGGACCAAACAAGCTCAGTCGCAACACCTTCATCATCTGGCGCGGTGGTGAAGTCGATAACTTTGAGCTGGAACTTGAATACAAGATTGTGAATGGCAACTCCGGAATTCAATACCGCAGCTTTGAATTGCCAGACGCCAAGTGGGGCATCGGCGGATATCAGGCCGACTTTGAAGCGGGAGATACCTACTCAGGAATTCTCTACGGCGAAGCGTTTCGCGGCATTCTGGCTCAGCGCGGCCAGGCAACTGAGCTGATTCGAAAGGATGGCAAGTTCGAAGTCAAAGAAACCGCGAAGATCGGCGAGACCAAAGAGATCCAGTCGAAGATTAAAAAGGAAGACTGGAATAAATATCGCGTCGTTGCGGACGGATACCACTTCCAGCACTTTATCAATGAAGTTCAGACGATTGATGTGACTGACAACGATATTCAGGAACGTCGCGCAGCTGGTGTGCTGGCCTTGCAGGCTCATGCTGGCCCGGCGATGACAGTCCAGTTTCGTAACATTCGCATGAAGCGATTGCCTGCACCAAAGAAGGTTGCCTTGATCGCCGGCAAGCCAAGCCACGGCTATGGGGCTCACGAACACCGTGCCGGCTGCATGCTACTGGCCGATGCATTGAACTCATCAAATCTTGGCATCGAAGCCAGTGTCTACACAAATGGCTGGCCGGAAGACGATTCCGTTCTGGACAGTGCTGACACGATTGTGATCTACACCGATGGTGGCGGCGGTCATCCGTTCAACAGCAAACTGGATCGTTTGAAGGCACTGGAAAAACGCGGCATCGGCATGGTATGCCTGCACTATGGCGTAGAAGTTCCAAAGGGAGCTTCCGGAGACGCGTTCCTCGATTGGACTGGTGGTTACTTCGAAGCGGATTGGTCAGTAAATCCTCACTGGACGGCCAACTACACAAAGTTCCCTGAGCACCCGATTGCGAACGGCGTAAAACCATTTCGAATCAATGACGAATGGTATTACCACATGCGATTTGCTGGAGATGATGCAGGCATCATCAATGTTTTGACCGATCTGCCTCCCCGTTCAACTCTCGTCAAAGAAGACGGAAGCCTGGCACGTCCGGACGGTCCGCACAACAACAATCCAATCGTGCGTAAAGCTGTTTTGGAGGACAAACTCCCCCAGACCATGGCATGGGCAAGGTCTCGCAAGGATGCAGGTCGTGGCTTTGGATTTACCGGCGGGCATGATCACTGGAATTGGGGTAATCGTGACTTCAGAACCCTGGTTTTGAACGCGATCGCCTGGACCGCTCACGCGAATGTTCCCGCAGGTGGAGTTCCGTCAAAAGATCTGACAGTTGCTGATCTGCAGGCGAATCAGGATTACGATGTCCCCGGCGATTTTAATCCCGCCCGCATTCAAGCCATGCTCGACGAATGGGCCGCAGCTCGAAAATAGCTGGTGGTTAACTTACTCGTTTAACCCGACTCGAAGAGGACGTGCCGATTGCACCGCCTCCTCTCCGAGTCGGGTTAAACGGAAGGAATCTCGACTGAAGATCAAGTTAGTAGACTGCTATCTGCGGTTGAGTAGCACATCCTCAATTCTACACTCAACGAAACACTTCGGTTTGATATCTCACAAAAAACGTGACAGGCTGAAGTATTCATTTCGGTAAACATCATCCGATGACGGAGCGTCATCGAAACCAAAGGTACCTTTTTCGTGGCAAATTTAGTTCAACCTGTCCTTCTCAACGGCACATGGACTTCCAGTATTGGAACGTCGACTTTTCAGGCCGTAAATCCAACCACTGAAGAACTGCTGCCAGGTTCGTTT
>JAYVNW010001116.1:0-2541 GCA_043758225.1 Candidatus Kuenenia sp.
CCAGTGACATCACTGCGCATTGACCCGTTGGATGGCCCGGGTGAAATGCTGATTGATTCTATTGAACTGACTGATGATGCCGCTCGAATTCCAGCTGCAACGCCGGTGAAGGATCTTAAGATTGCGGAAGGCTTTGAAGTCGAGCTGCTTTATTCCGTTCCGAGCGAAACAATGGGTTCATGGGTCTGCATGACACCCGATCCGCAAGGTCGCTTGATTGTGTCCGATCAGTATGGAAAACTTTATCGCGTAACACCTCAGGCCAAAGGTTCAAAGGACGAACCGAAGATCGAACTCATCAACCTTGACGTCGGCATGGCTCAGGGGCTGCTGTGTGCGTTCGACAGCCTGTATGTGATGACCAACATCAATGAAGAATCGCGAGTGGGATTGCACCGCGTTCGCGACACCGATGGCGACGATCAGTACGACACTGCCGAACATTTGCGGTTGCTGAAAGGCGGCAACGAACATGGTCCGCACGCAATTGTCCTTGCTCCAGATGGCAAATCGCTGTACGTCTGCTGCGGAAATCATACGCCGCCAACCGATTTTTCGGATTCGCGTGTTCCTCTCAACTGGGGTGAAGATCAATTGCTGCCCCGCATGTGGGACGCTGGTGGTCATGCTGTTGGCATTCTGGCACCTGGCGGCTGGATTGCTCAAGTCAGCCCGGATGGTCAGGACTGGCAGCTCGTGGCCAGCGGCTTCCGCAACGAATATGACATTGCCTTCAATCCGGACGGCGAATTATTTACCTACGACGCCGACATGGAATGGGACGTCGGATCTCCGTGGTACCGGCCGACTCGCGTGAATCACGTGACCAGCGGTGCTGAATTTGGCTGGCGATCCGGAACCGGGAAATGGCCAGCGTATTATCCGGACAGCCTTGGTTCCGTGGTTGATATCGGACCGGGTTCCCCGACCGGAATTGCATTCGGAACTGGCGCGAAGTTTCCGGCGAAGTACCAGAAGTCGCTGTTCATCAGCGACTGGAGTTACGGAGTGATTTATTCCGTCAATATGACAGCCGAAGGAGCTTCCTACACGGGAGAAGCAACTCGTTTCATTTCCGCCGCACCTCTGCCCGTTACGGATATGGTCATCAATCCTGCCGATCAGGCCATGTACTTTACGATCGGTGGGCGCAAGACGCAGTCGGGACTGTATCGAGTCACGTATCATGGCGATGAGTCGACTGCACCAGTTATTGCGGCACCGGATGCTGGCACAGAGCAGCGAGCGATCCGTCACAAACTGGAAGCTCTGCATCATGCCGATGCACCTGATGCTGTCGCCCAGGCATGGCCTTATCTCGGACACGCTGATCGCACAATTCGCTTCGCCGCTCGCATCGCGCTGGAACACCAGCCGGTTGAATCATGGCAGGAGCAAGCCCTGGCGGAAAACTCCAGTACCGACGCCAAAATTACCGCGTTGTTGGCAATTGCACGCTGTGGCTCGAAAGACCTTCAATTACGGTTGATTGGTTCTATGAGCCAGCTTGACTCCACAAAACTTGCGGAATCTCAAGTGCTGTCTGCGTTGCGCGTCATAGGACTTTGCTTCATCCGGATGGGTGAGCCGGATGCTCAGCTTGCCAAAGATTTGGGGGCTGTTCTCAATCGCTTCTATCCGTCGAAAAGTCCGGCAGTGAATCGCGAACTTTGCCGCATGCTGTGTTATCTGAACGACAGTGAAGTCGCAGCGAAAACGCTGGAGTTGCTGGCGAATGCACCCAGCCAGGAAGAGCAGATTCATTACGCGTATTGTCTGCGAGCCCTGAAAGATCAATGGACGCTGGACCAGCGGAAAGAATACTTCCAATGGTTCGTTTCATCGACGACTTTCCGAGGCGGCAATTCGTTCTCGGGTTTCATCAAAAACATTCGTCAGGAAGCAATTGATCATCTGAGTGATGCCGACAAAGCTGCTCTCAAGGAAGTTCTGGAAGCTCAGCCGACAGGGACCGCGAATCTGGTTGAAGCGTTGTCTCGACCAGTCTTCAGGGAATGGAAGGTCGATGATCTGCTCGCCGACGTTGAAGCGGGACTCAAAGAACGCGATTTCGTCAATGGACGAAAAATGTTTCAGGTGACTGCGTGTTTCAAATGTCATCGCTTTGCCGGAGACGGCGGTATCGTTGGCCCCGAACTCACGGCGGTGTCTCGTCGCTATAACGCTCGGACGATGCTGGAAGCCATCATTGAACCGAGCAAAGTGATTTCCGATCAGTACGAAGCCAGCATCTTTGTGCTGAGCACCGGTAAACAAGTCACGGGTCGCGTCGTGAATCTGAACAACGACAAGATCATGGTCTGCGAAAACATGCTCGACCCGGGCAATATGACCAACGTCTCTCGCGATGCAATTGAAGAAACGCTGGTTTCTAAAGTTTCGATGATGCCAAGTGGCCTGATCAACACGCTCAACAAAGACGAAGTGCTTGATCTGGTTGCTTATCTGCAATCAGGCGGTGATCCGGATGCACCTGTGTTTGCGAAAGGAAAAAAAACTGTGAGTACTCCAACTCCAAAG
>JAYVNW010001117.1:0-2049 GCA_043758225.1 Candidatus Kuenenia sp.
AGTTCGAACGTCGAGATCTGGGAACTCAAGGGGAAGCCTGCGGCAGCGGCTAAACCGTAAGAAAAAATCAATCGGGACAGCAGAATCATCAAAGGAGAGCTGCAAGGGGGCGTAGCACGTACAGCACATAGTGCAAAAGCCGTTTTACCACCGACGTAAAGTCGGTGGGGAATGTTTTTTCGCACAATCCCATTTCCGTAACAACTCACAAACGGACCATATTCATGGGTACAAATTGAACTCCGAAGAACACTCTGCCGATTTGCCTGTCTCACGCATCCTGAAACGCGTGTCTGAAGGAGAAGTCCGCGCTGCGGACGAGTTGCTGCCATTGGTGTATAATGAGTTGCGGAGATTGGCAGCGGCTCGGATGAAGTCTGAAATGACCGAACATACGCTGCAGCCCACTGCTCTTGTTCACGAAGCTTACCTGCGACTCCTGCGCAGCGAGCCTCAGACGTGGGAGAATCGGCGGCACTTTTTCTCGGCCGCAGCGGAGGCGATGCGACGGATTCTGATCGAACATGCACGCAGCCGCGATCGACTCAAACGTGGCGGCGAAGGACATCGCGAACCGCTGGTGGAGATCGCCATCAGTCCTTCCGTTGATCTGTCGGAAATCGTCGCTGTACACGAAGTTCTTGAAGAATTTGAACGCCTGATGCCCAATAAGGCAGAACTTGTCAAACTTCGCTACTTCGCGGGCCTCGATGAAGTCACCGCAGCCGAGATGCTCGGCATTTCCCGTCCAACCGCTTCGCGATGGTGGACTTTCTCCCGTGCATGGCTTTTTCAGAAACTGTCCGAACGAAAAACGGAAGAGCGGCCGTAGGCTTTGCGGAAACATCCCGATTCTTCGCTGGGATCGTTCCGGTGTTCCGATGCGAGTTAAAAACAAAAATCCGATATCAGTCGAGTTTCTGGATGCATGGGGCGACGCCAGATGGGTGTCTCGGAGTTATGTTAGAGCGTTGGTTCCGACGTAATAGGACTTTCTACTATGGCTGACGTTTGCTTCCGTTTGCGGCCGGAACGTTCTGTGGTCATCGCTGCGAAGAACCCACCAGCGACCGCTCCGAGTAGATGACCTTCCCATGATACATATTGCCCCGCTGTTGGCAGTACTCCCCAGAACAGACTGCCGTAGAGAACGACGACCAGAATTGCCGTTATCGCCGATGCAATCTTGCGTTCATAGAATCCGGCAGCCATCAGATACACTGCAAGTGCATAAATCAAACCACTGGCACCAACATGGATCTTGTGACGCCCCAAAACCCATAACATGACACCCGACATGACCGTCAAGCAAATGATGATGCGTTTCGGATTTGGCCGAGTGAATGCCAGCATCGACAGCAACACAACCAACGGTACCGTATTTCCGATCAAATGGTTGAATCCATCGTGTAAAAACGGCATTGTGAAGATGCCGACAAGTCCATGCAGTGTGCGAGGTTCCAGACCAAACTGGTTCAGATTGTATATGCTCAACTGCAGCGGGAGGTTGATGAGATACACAACCCATGTGAAGCCAACAAATACGAGAACACTGATCAGATTTTTTTTTACTTGAAGATTCATGGAATTGCTCCGTAGTCCGAGCCGGTGCTGCATTCAGGCGAACAGAGCGTTCGGTGCATGCATTGAGAACGTTCGTCAAGTTCATTCGGATCAAACGAATTTACGGCAATTGCTATTCATCGTCTGCTCGAAGCTTCGCCATCACGTTCAGATCTTCCAATGTCGAAGTATCCTGAGTTGATTCGCGGCCGGCCGCGATGTCTCGCAACAGGCGACGCATGATTTTTCCGCTGCGAGTCTTCGGCAACGCCGCAGCGAAACGAATCTGGTCCGGTGTAGCCAGCGCGCCGATCGTGTGGCGAACGTGCTGGATAAGTTCCTTCTTCAGGCCGTCATCGCCTTCTCCGCTTTTGAGCGATACAAAGCAACAGATTCCTTCGCCCTTAAGTTCGTGTGGAAACCCAACGACTGCCGCTTCAGCAACCTTCGCATGTGCAACGAGTGCGCTTTCAACTTCCATAGTGC
>JAYVNW010001118.1:0-9468 GCA_043758225.1 Candidatus Kuenenia sp.
GGACTCGCGATGAATCGCCGATTACTGAAGGAAGGCAAATGGTCGGGCTTCGGCGAAGTTCCGGATGGGCCGACGGACAAACGCGTGCCGGTTCTTGTAGCGCATGATGTTGATGGTACGCTGATCGCCGTGTTGGCAAATTATGCATGTCACTGCACAACGGAGACCGGTGAGTTCAATCAAATCAGCGGCGACTGGGCCGGTTTCGCAGCGGATATGCTCGAAGCCGATCATCCTGGCGCGGTGGCGTTGATCGCCATCGGCTGCGGCGCCGATGCGAATCCGTCCCCCCGCGGAACTCATGAACAGGCGAAGGTTCATGGCAAAACGATGGCGGACGAAGTGACCAGATTACTGGCGAGCGGCAGGGCGTCAGCCCTCCGAGAAAACGCCTCTGATCAAACGCCGGATGGAATAAACATCGACGCACAGAGAGGGCTCACTCCCCACCGCTCGCCGGCTGGATCACTCCATCGCATCAACCCACACATCCTCTGCAACATGGCTCGCATCGATCTGCCGCTGGGGCCGATTCCGACGCGCGCGGAATGGGAGGAACTCGCAAAGCGGCCGGGAGTGGAAGGCTCACGAGCAAAGTACTTTTTGCAGATGCTCGACGAAGGCAAAGAGATCCCAACGACGATCCCGAACTATCCCGTCCAGACTTGGTGCTTCGGCGAAGATCTGGCGATGGTATTTCTGGGCGGCGAAGTTGTTGTAGACTATTCCATTCGCTTAAACGACATGTTCGACGGCGATCGCTTGTGGATCAATGCATACAGCAACGACGTGCCGTGTTACATCCCGTCGGCTCGAGTTCTGCGCGAAGGCGGCTATGAATGCGATTCTTCAATGCTGTATTATCGCCGACCGACTCGACTGGCTCCCGAAGCCGAAGATGTGCTCTGCGACGCCGTGCAAAAGATCATGCCCCATGAGTTCTATTCCGAAAAATTGCAGCAGGATTTTCCTGCTCCGAAATCACCAGAGGAATCTTTGAAGTGTATGACAACGAAGCCCGATCTTCGAGTCGTGCTGGCGGCGGCTGAACCACTGATTCGTGACCCTGTTGCTTTTGATTGGGACGAACGCGGACGGTTGTGGGTTGTGGAAATGGGTGATTATCCAAAGGGAGATTCTTCGGCGAGCGGCAGGGCGTCAGCCCTCCGAGAAAACGCCTCGGAAAGTGTAGAAACGCTAAGCGCACTCGGAGGGCTGACACCCTCCGCTCCCCAACTGAGGTCAGGCCGTGTTCAAATGCTTGAAGATCTCAACCACGACGGTGTCTACGACAAGGCAACGACGTTCCTCGACGGCCTCGCGTTTCCCAACGGCATTCATTGCTGGCGTGGCGGGGTGATTGTCACAATGGCACCGGAAATCTTTTACGCCGAAGACACGGATGGAGATGGCAGAGCCGATATTCGCGAGACGATGTACAAGGGCTTCGTGGAAGGCAATCAGCAACATCGCGCGAACGGACTGCGCTGGGGACTCGACGGCTGGTTGTATTTGGCAAATGGTGACAGCGGAGGCGTCATTGCAGGCACGGGATATGTTCCGGATAGCTCGGCGAGCGGCCGGGCGTCAGCCCTCCGAGATAACGGTGAGGGCAACGCTGCATCGCAGAAATCGCAAGACGCAGTCGGAGGGCTGACGCCCAACCGCTCGCCTCTGAATCTCCGCGGTCACGATCTTCGCATCAATCCAGATACGAATGAACTCGATACCGTCAGTGGGCAAACACAGTTCGGCCGAGAACGAGACGACTTCGGCAATTGGTTTGGCAACAACAACTCAAATCCGATCTGGCAATATGTCCTGGAAGATCGCTACGTGCGACGCAATCCGCACGCAGGAATTTCACAGGTCACAGCTCAAGTGTCGGTGATTCCTGGTGCCGCTCCTGTGTATCCAACCAGTCGCACCCTCGCTCGTTTCAATGATTTTTCATTTGCCAATCGGTTTACTTCTGCTTGTAGCACGATGATCTATCGCGACAACTATCTTGGCGATCAGTATTACGGCAACGCGTTTACGTCGGAGCCGGTACATAACCTGGTGTCACGGCTGGTGCTGACTCGCGATGGCTACGGTTTCAAAGGCGAACGCGCGGCCGATGAACATGAATCGGAGTTCCTGGCGTCATCGGACAACTGGTTTCGTCCGACGATGATCCGCACGGGGCCTGATGGTGCCATATGGGTCGCCGACATGTATCGCGCAGTGATTGAGCATCCGGAATGGATTCCGCCGGAGTATCAGCGGAAGATGAATCTCTATGCCGGCAATGATCGAGGGCGGATTTATCGAATTGTGCCTGCGAGTGAATGTTGCGGCAACAACGTAGCCGTCACGCTCCGCCGTGACGAGCCCACAACATCGCCACGTGATTCAAGCACGCCCGTCGCCGAATCACCAACCTCAGAACAGGCGAACGTGGCATTGGGCGATTTGGGCGACAACCTGGAGGCTCATCACGCGGAGCGTGATGGCTTCTTTGATCAACCGTGGAATGAGATCCCAATTGCGGATCTCGTCAAGCGACTTGAAAGCCCAAACGGCTGGTGGCGAGATACGGCGCAGAGGATTTTGACGCATAGAGGAATTGAAACAGAGCGCGACAGCGCCGGTGCTTGGGGATTACTTACACCGCTTCAGTCCGAAAATGAAGTTGCGAGAATTCAAACTTCTTCATTTATAGCGGTTCTTCTGCAACGCACTCAGCCAGACAATCTTCCAGTTTTGCTAAGTCTTGTTGACCGGCTGCTAGGTAGTGAATCTGCATATGTACGACTCAATGGCCTGCTGTTGATAGAACCAGCGCTCTCGTCTGACCAATCAACAGTCGCCGTTCAGAGGCTACTGCCTCTCGCCGCCGATCCCGATTTCGCTGTTCGCCTGCAACTCATGCTCAGCCTCGGCGAAGCCAAAGACGATTCAGCGGCCGAATTGCTCGCTAAAATGCTGCGTGAGAACTTCGACGACATATTTCTGCGAAGTGCAGGTATAACGTCGCTGACCCCGGATAACATCAGCGGTGTACTCAATGCAGCGTTGAATGTCCCGCCAGATGAACTCAACGAAGAACTCATCGGCGTCCTGTTAAGTCAGGCTGCGGCGATGGGAAAGGGCGAATCAATCGCTGAGCCGTTGACGCGGCTCGTAAAATCCATCACCGCTGACGCGCCGGCATCGCGTTTCGATTTGATTGGTCAAACTTTGCGGAAGACACAATCCGGCAAAACTTCGGAACAGCTGAAGTTGCATGCGGAGTTGCAATCGGCACTGCATGATGCGGGCCAAACAGCAATGATCGTTGTTCAAGACGCCTCCCCAGAACCTGATCGTCGAGCATCCGCGTTGCTTTTTGCGGAAATCGCAGGCAGCGTCGATTCGACGAGCGAGGGATTTGCCGAATTACTGGAGCCACAAACGCCGACTGCCCTGCAGATTGCAGCCGTCAATATCATCGTCCGGAGTGGCAATTCAGCGAGCATCAAAAGTCTGCTTGCGTCTCTGAACAATCTAGATTCGGTAGTGCGCTCGGAAGTCCTGGCCTTGCTGCTCCAGCGGGATTCGACGATCGATACTTTGCTGGATGCGGTTGCCAATGAAACTCTGACGGATAGCGATTTCGATGCAACAGAACTGGACGCGATGCTGAATCATCGCAACGACAAAATCGCGACTCGAGCAAAATCCCTGCTGAGTGGCGATGCCGTTTCATCCCGTGCGGTTGTCATCGACAATTTCAAATCGCAGATTTCAAATTTGAAATTGGAGATTTCAAATGTAGAAAAAATCACGGCAGGAAAACTCGTGTTCGGAAAGCGATGCGGCACTTGTCATAAATTGCAGGACATCGGCAAAGACATCGGTGCTGATCTGGCGACGTTGAAAGATCGGTCGACCGACGCGATGCTGACAGCGGTGCTCGATCCCAATCGAGCGGTCGAATCAAAATTCGTGATGTATACAGTGGTCACCAGAGACGGACTGCAGTACTCAGGAATGCTTAAAGGCGAAACTGGTGGCGGATTGACGTTGATTGGTGGTGAAGGCAAAGAATTCACTGTCGCACGAGCAGACATTGATGAACTGGTCGCGTCGAAGCGGTCTTTGATGCCGGAGGGACTTGAAAAGGACCTGTCAGCGCAGGACCTGGCGAATGTGATAGCCTTTGTGCAATCAACCGGGACTGCATGGAAACGGTTTGACGGGAATGCTCCGCAGTTTGTCAAAGCAAACTCTGACGGCACAATCACACTGCCCGCATCGGCGGCGGAAATTTACGGTCCGAGTCTGGTGTTTGAACAAAAATACAGCAACCTCGGCTTTTGGTCGTCAACGGACGATTACGCGAAATGGACATTTGAAGTTCCGAAATCCGGCCACTGGACTGTCGAGTTCGATTTTGCGTGCGACGACAGTACGGCCGGGAGCCTGATCAAGCTTTCCACCGGAAATCGGCTTTTATCCGCGCGAGTTCCTGGCAGTGGAACATGGGACCATTACCAAACGTGGCAGGCTGGAACAATTGATCTTCATCGAGGTCGTGGCCTGCTCATTGTTACGGCTCCGGAGAAACCATCGATGGCGTTGATCGATTTGCGAGCGATTCGCCTGATACCGCCAAAATAGGACTCGCCAATGCCGGGAAATTGAGATTGGTGGTGTGTTGATTGAGACCGGCGAGCGGGATGCAAAAGTGTCGTGATGATAAGTCTTTTACCGGTGGATATCAGGGAATTGACATCCCCCGCCTCCCTAAATCCAGGTCATTGGACGCAGAGGCAGTGTACGGCATTTCAAATTTGCAACCGTCTGTTCCAGTACAGACGTCGCAGCCTGTCGCAGAGCGTTGATCACTATTTGCCGATGCATTGTGAAGGCAGCGTTCAATGCGGTCAGCGATGATTGCATTCATATCCGGATGCAATCCAAACGGGGCCGTGACCAGCCATTCAATTCCCACGTGTTTCCTGGCAGCGGCAGACACCAGAGCGGGGATATCTTCTGTCCAGTGCCGACCGGGTGAAAGAAAGTACGGAAACACGATCACACGCTTTGCACCGCGCTGAACGCATCGGTCAAAAGCAGTCGCGATCGATGGTTCCGCCAGTTCCATATGAGCGGGCTCAACGATCTGATACTTTGAATCCACAGCAAACCGTTCGGCAGCGCGATGCAGCATCTCGTTGCTTGCAGCGCGGCGAGAGCCATGATCGACGATGATGATGGCGGTCGCCGCAATGACTGGTGCTTGCGCTGTCATGACGGCACCGCGACTCCATCCATCACCATTCGCAAAATTTGCGAAGCCCGTTGACGATGACCTTCTCGCAACGCACCGCGGCAGACGATACGATGAGCGAGGACGGGAATTGCTGTCTCCTTGATGTCGTCCGGGATCACATAATCCCGAGCCGCCACCAGCGCCATGGCCTGAGCCGCCCTGTACCACGTCAGCGCGCCACGCGTGCTGACGCCAAGTGTGAGTTCGTTGTTGGCTCGAGTCTTTTCAACAATCTGCAACAGATATTCAGCAAGTGAAGCGTCGAATTTGATGGCCTGAACCTGTCGCTGCAGATTCAAAACCTGATCAGGCGTTGCAGCGGCTGTCAGAGCATCCACTGGTTGACCATCGCGGTGTCGATTCAGAATTTCGAGTTCGGACTTTCGGTCCGGATACCCAAGACTCAGACACATCATAAAACGATCCAGCTGATTTTCCGGCAGCGGATAAGTGCCCTCAAATTCAAATGGATTCTGGGTGGCGATTACCAGAAACGGATCGGGCAGCTTGTGCGTCGTGCCTTCGATGGACACCTGTCGTTCACTCATGGCCTCCAACAACGCACTTTGAGTTCTGGGAGTCGTGCGATTGATTTCATCGGCCAGAAGGACGTTCGTGAAGATTGGACCGGGGCGAAATTCAAAATCACCAGTTCCTGGCCGGTAGATATTGCCGCCCAGGATATCACTGGGAAGCAAATCCGGAGTGAACTGCATTCGCGTGAAGCCGCAGCCAAGTGACTTCGCTAGGGCCCGGGCGAGCGAAGTTTTTCCCAGTCCTGGAGCATCTTCCAGGAGTATGTGACCTCCCGCCAGCAAAGTCACAACCGATAATCTTACGGCTATGGGCTTTCCGAGGACGGCAGATTCGACGTTGCTCACAATTTGGCGAACGACTTGCTGACTCACAATTTCTCCTGCATCGTTTTTACCGCAGGACGTGTCTCCAGACCCGTCCGGACTGATTTTGGTTTGATCAGGACGGGTCTGGCGACCCCGTCCTACACTACATCAAGCCGCGATCTCCCAAAAATCACATGAAAATTCTTTCATTGATTCTTATTTTTCGCCAAGCCCTGGTTGAGTATCGCCAGTCACTGGCTGTTCTTTCGCCGCGTCCTCATTATTATTTGAGGACTGTTTGGCATCGTCCCAGATCCCAAGATCGTAGCGTTTCCAGAATTCGCCCGATTCCAGGTTCTGTTCAATCTCAGTCTGAATATAGACAAGACTTTTCATATTCCGAATCGCATCAATGCCCATGCGAATGCGTTCAGGCGACAGCACGATGCGTTCGAGGCTTAGGCCAGCGAGAGGACTTAAGTCTGATACTGAGCTCTTCGCGATGTTGAGCCGTCTGAGTGACGAAATTGTTCCCACAGGAGTCAGATCACTCACTTCCGTTTCAGCCACGTCAAGACTCACAAGCTTTGTGCCCGACAATGGCGCAAGGTCAGTCACTTTGGAACCGGTGAGCCACAAAGTATCAAGCGGCATGTCCCGCAGTGAATTCAGATCGTTGTATGGCACGTTTAAGACGTTGAAGTGAGTCAGCTTCATGCCTTCAAGGAAACTGAAGTCTGTCACTTTGGTGTTTTGAATTTTCAAAACCCTCAGCGGCATGCCCTTTAACGGCGAAAGGTCGGCGACCGGAGTATTCTCCAGGATCAGACTTTCCAGAGGCATGCCAGTGAGCGGCGTCAAATCGGATACGTAGGTGAAGCCAAGATCCAGGCCTCGCAGTCGCAGACCTTTGAGTGGTTCGACGGAACGAAGTCCGGAGCGGAATAGATTTGCTTCAACAACATCATTTCCTTCGACCAGGAACTTTGCCATTTCATTGGCACCAAGCTGCTGACGAAGAGCCTTCGGATCAACTCGCAGAGTTGTCGAATTATTCTCAGCCGCACGTCGCGCCTGATCAGCGGCGGTCATCGATGACGGCTTCTCCGACTTGCCGCAGCCAATGAAAGATGCCACACAGAGCATCGCGATGCATGTTGTGATATTGAATATTTGTCGTGTCATTTGTCCGGGCTCCAATCCCTTGCCAAGGCGGAGAAGATGTCTCCGCGTTCCCGAAAATCCTGAAACCATCCGTAGCTTGCACAGCCCGGAGAAAGCAGAACGATATCGCCTTGCTGGCTGAACGCAACCGCACACCGAAACGCCTCCCGAAAGTCGGTCGCGATTCTGATCTGCAGATCATGCGTGCCGTCGGTGACTAATTGATACAGCTTGCCCGCCGTTTGTCCCATAAGAACCACTGCAGATGCTTTCTGCTTGATCTCCGCTGCAAATTTCGTGAAGTCCTGACCTTTGTCAAATCCCCCGGCAAGCAGAATAATTCGTCCCGGAAATACGTGCAGCGCCATAATGGCGGATTCCGGCGTCGTAGCGATGGAATCATTCCAGAATTGTCGTCCCGATTTTTCGACAACAAGTTGCAGCCGATGTGGCAACGGGCGAAAGGACTGCAATGCGATCGAGAACTTTGTCGCGTCCGCACCGGCCAGCCACGCAGCACAGGTGGCTGCTGCGATGTTGAGTTGGTTGTGACGCCCTGGCAGTTGTGGCGGCACCGTGAGTCGATTTGCGTCTTCAAAAGATTGACTGCGCAGGATCAACGTTCCGTCTTCAAGAAAGGAACCATCATCGCCGTGATCTGTCAGGCCAAACCTCATGCCACCAGCACGAATACGCCATACCGGCATCCTGGAGTCGTCGTGCGAATCGGTGTCGTCCGGAAAAATGGCAGCGTCGTCCGGCATCTGAGCATCGAAGATCGATTGTTTGGCTTTTCGATAGTTCGCTTCTGATCCGTGCCAGTCCAGATGATTGGGTGAATAATTTGTGAGCACGGCAATGTTTGGTCGGAAGCGTTTCTCCGCCAGCAGGTTGAGTTGAAAACTGCTGAGCTCCAGAACCACGATGTCGTGTTTTTTGATCGATTCCAGTGGATCAAGCAGACTGATTCCGATGTTGCCGCCGATCCAGATCCGGCCTTCAAAATCGGGATACGCGTGCGTCAGCAAATGATGAATCAAAGCCGTAGTTGTAGATTTCCCATTACTGCCCGTGACGGCAATGACGGACGCTGGATTGTGACGCAGGAACAATTCGATCTCAGTTGTGACCTCAATGCGACGAGATCGCGCCAATGCCACCAAAGGATGGTCCGGTGGTACCGCTGGATTTACAATCAGCAACTGGCAATTCTCAAGAACGTCTTCCGGGTGTCCGCCGAGAGCCAGCCGGGTCAGCGAAATGTCATGAATTGCAGCAAGAGAATCGTTGAGACTCTCAGCACTTCGTAGATCAGTGACAACCACGCTGGCCCCATGTTGTGCCAGAAATCGCGTGGCCGCAACGCCTCCGCCGAATCGTCCCAGCCCCATCACCGTCGCGTGAATGCCGTTGTATACAGACAATGGGGATGAATTCGGCATCGTTTCAAGTTCAAGAGGTCAAGAAAGGGAATTATCACAACCCGTTAACGGCAGGAAAAGTTGTCCTTGCCTTGCATTGATCACAACTTGATAGGCTATACAATACGCGCCAAATGACAACAGCGGACTGGATAGTAATCATTGGCTTTTTCGCGGTGATAATCGCATTGACGGTTATCGCGGCGCTCCGCGTGCGGTCTCCGGAAGAATACTTTACCGGCGGCAGACGTTCTCGTTTCTTCACGACGTTGCTCTTTGCATTTGGCTCCGGCACCAGCAGCGATTCGCCGTCGTCCGTGATGGCAGTCACATGGCGAAACGGTCTCGCGGGGCTTTGGTGGCAGTTTTTATGGCTTCCCATCACGCCGTTCTACTGGGTTCTGGCTCCGCTGCTGCGTCGATTGCGAGTTGTCACGACTGCCGACTTTTTCGCGATGCGTTTCGGGCCTAGCACGGCGGCTCTTTATTCCCTGTATGGCATTGTGATTGCTATCGTTCTAATGGCGGGAGTCCTTTTCAGCAGCGCGCGGCTGCTGGGAACTGTCACCGATCCGTATTTCACGGACGCTGCACAACGGCTGGACCTGCATCTGCCTATGGTTGACGTCAAAATGATGTTTGAGCCGCCATCCGATGAACGCCCGCCCTTGATCTCATGGAAGCTTGTGAAACGTGATGAGTTGATCGCCATAGGTCTGGCTGCTGTGCTGATTATCTGCAG
>JAYVNW010001119.1:0-3586 GCA_043758225.1 Candidatus Kuenenia sp.
GAAACCTGGAGATTTGCACAAATTGAATCGCTGAATTCCACGAACAACTGCACAGCTTTCCCATTTGGTGGGCTGGCAACTCCGACTTGCGGCACTAGCCGCCCTCTGACGCAGTCGCTCCCTGAGACGCACTAGGCTGAATGCATTCCCGAGTTACCTGCCTTGCGGCTTTCCATGCGTGTCGAAGTGTAAAAAGGCGGGATTCAATCTGTTCAGCTGTAAAGTATTTGCCATGATCACTTGCCGGCAACCCAGCCAACGCCAACGTGAGCGGCAGTAGATCAAGAAACTCCTTGTATTTTCGCTGAACGTCACTTGGATCTGCCATTGGGAATTCCCAGGTTTGAAGCCTTCAAATGCAAACGGGCCTGGCGAACAGATCGCAAAGCCCGTGAATAACGAGACGCCACGTCAGATAACCCGCAACGTTAGCGCCGCCCCATGTATTGCTTTATAATTGCATCGGCAGCACCAGTCGGTTTCTCAGTATCGCTCTTTGATGATCCAGAACTGCCTTTTGCGGGTTCATTTTCCTTTGCTCCCGTATCCTCTGGATTTGGAAGAATTACGTTTGGTTCAGCGGCCGCTTTGGGTGCAGCTACCTCAACTGCTGGTGCAGTTGGCATCATTTGCTGTGGTGCCTGCATTGGATAGCCCATTTGAGGCATCATCTGCGGATAGCCTTGGCCATACCCCGGCATCATCGGCTGTTGATAAGGGTAGCCACCATACATTCCCCCAGGATATGCCATTTGCGGCATCATCTGTGGCATCATTTGAGGGTAGGGATACTGGCCTGGCATTAGTTGCGCCATGTTCATCACAGTTGTGTCGCTGGCCGTCGATACTGGTGCGACCGGTATCTGAGCCACAGGCGCGGAAGTCGCAGACGCTGCAACAGCGGTTACAGCAACGACTGGAGCGGCAGCAAGTGCCAGCGAAACTGCTGGTAACTCGTAAACAGTCTTATCTGTAAACTGGGTATCTTCAAGACCAGCCGAGGGCGATGGTGTTGGTATGTCAGCCAGCACAGCACTGTCTGATTCTACAGCAACGACGCCTGCCCGAATCACCAATTCAAATTCAAGATTGCCAATCACAACCCGGTCGCCGGCAACAAGAACCACATCTTTCCGAATGCGTTCGCCATTTACCAATGTCCCATTGGTACTGCCAAGGTCCCTTAGTCGAACAGAATAATCATCCACACTGAAAACACAGTGATGGCGACTCACCATTTCACTGTTTGGACGCAACTGGCAATCCTGCTCGCGGCCAATCAGAAATTTTTGTCGATTCAAAGGAATAACCTGCCCGGCATGTTTTCCGCCGACAACTTTGAGTTCCGCTGACACCATATAAATCAAGCTCCGAAGGTATAAGATACCCCTCCGAGAACACGCGAACAACCGGATCTCGGCACATCAGACAGGAATTGTTCGCACAGAAACCCTGACTCTAGCAATCCGTCAAAAGTCTACCAGTCCGTCAAAAGTCTACCAGTATGAATTACCGCCCAACGGTCACAATTTAGAATTTTCGTCCCGGCAAGAGGGCGAATCAAGAGGAGGAAGTCAAGATCTGCCAGAACCCTTCACATTACAAGGATAGCACTGGAGGAATGTGAATCTGCATACAAACCGCCTAAATAATCTCAATTTATTCATATCGATCTGCGTTGCGTGCATCGGCTGGGTTAAAGGCAACACAATCTAAAACCTCAGATTCTCAACACTGTCACCCGGGAAGATAAAACATTTTTTCCCAACTTATCCTACGCGATTTAGAGTTGTTACTACGTCAACTTCAATTTGCTCCTTGGCGATGTCCGCCGCCAATGACATTTCCTCGATTAAAAACCCCCGAAATTGCAAGAATTCTCCAATTGCAGCAGCGATTACCTGCGGCAATCTTTGCCGCAATGCACTTACACTGAAATCAGCCGCAAGATCGACAATCCCAAGTACCTCAGGAACAAAACTCGATGCCTTAAGTACTATGCTGCCGTGTTGTAATGTAACGCCCTTGCGTCTCCGCTGCGCGCTGCCGACAATCTTATTGCCCGACGTATGCACGATGTCGTTTGGATTTTTTCGCAGAAAGCAAAGGAACGGCTCGGGGATTCTGCTGACTGCGGCAGAGGCCCCGAGATTCTCAACATCGAACTGGCGACGCAGTTGACATTCAACGCCTATTTCCTGCAGAAGCGAGATAATCGCAAGATGCACGACTTCATAAACGGCCGATGGATTCTGTCGTGCGGGATGTGAAGCAGGCAAAACCATAGAATACGTAATCTCATGATGATGCAAAATTGCACCACCGCCGCTTAATCGCTGCACAGAAGGCAATTCCCAAAATGCAGATTGCGTATCGACTTCGGCCGCTTGAAAATATCCGAGAGTTACGGTCGGCTCCGACCATTCGTATAAGCGAACGACGCTGATTTGTCGATCAGCAGCCAATTGAAGAAGTGCGGAATCCATCGCCATGTTATAGGCACCGCTATTCGGGCAGTCGTCAACGATCACTTCAACAGGCGGCCTCTCTGATTGAGAAAGTCGATTCGCGCTACTAGTCATCTTGGTTCCCTAGTCAGATAGATTCCACACATGAAAGATGAAAACGAACATAATTTTGGACCTCAACCAATCGCCGACGTGATGCATCAGCTGCAACTAAAGGCCCACGACCTGGTTGAAGCATCAACCGAACAATTGACGCACAAGATGCTTGCACGTGCCGTCAAAGGACGACGTCTCACCAACAACACCAAAGGAATCGTACAGCGAGCGATGAATCAGGCAACCGGCAACATCTACAAGCTAGTGCAGTTATTCAATTATTGAAGCGAAAAGCTTAGTTCGCAAATCGCCACGAGTGTTCGCCTCTCGTTGATCGCACAATTTCTCTGCGATTTTCAACTGGCCACCGATTGCCTTGGCCCTGCATGCAGCACACTTGTTATCCATAATCACGTACAACAGGCACCGTCGCCCACACGCCAGTGTGCAGAATCAACTAAAATCCCTTGATTTCTTTGGTACTGGCAACGAGGCCTGCGACATTAACGCAGAAGCAAAGATCATAAATGAGCGAACAATGTCCTACCACTCGTCGCGTGGATTGATGATAGTATTACAAGCAATTTCTTTTTGAAAAATTGGATTGATTGCAGGGCAGATGTTGCCGAAAGGCCGGAATACGAGGATTCGTTTTCCCAGACCACTCAATTTCACCGATGAAAGGAGATTTTTGAGGCAAAACACTGCCAATCCCATGTGAAAGTAGACAAAATTCAAATCTACAGACTGACCTGCTGAAGGCTTTCAGCAATTTGGAAGCGAACATCGTTCCAACGAGCGACGTACTGTAGATGCAGGATGCTGGTTCTGCGGATCACAATCCACCTAGAGTAAAAAGAATTCACTTCTGTGAAAGCCTGAACATGAACCTGGATGATCTGATTCTCCATACACAGATTTCCGAACTGAAGCGACTGCAATCTGGATGCATTAAAGCTCGTGAAGCAATCCAAAGAATTCAGTCACTAACCGCCCAACTGGACGATCAGGCCACCCGCGCC
>JAYVNW010001120.1:0-1600 GCA_043758225.1 Candidatus Kuenenia sp.
TCTTGTCCAGATTACGGATTCGCGAAATTCAGTCCAACTGGCGAAGTACAATTTCAATGGGCAGTTGATGGTCACTGGCCTCTCCGATCCCGATGGCACCGGGCCGCTGACAAAATCATTTACGACCAATGTGTACAATCAATTCGGCCTCATGACAGAATCGTCGGATCATTTTGGTACCACTTACGTTGCATCCCTGGGCACGAAACGCACGACTTCTTATCAGTACAACGACCGGGGTCAAACCCGACTCATCACCACGCCCGATCCTGACGGTATCGGAGGACTACTGTTGCCGCAGGTCACTGAATACCAGTACGATGACCTGGGTCGCAACACACGCATCATTCTTCCCTCCGGAATGGAAATGGGTTACGTCTGGAGAACAGACGGGCTGCTCGAATCAGAAACTCGCTTTGACAAGGACGGCGATGCGACCAACGACTTTGTCGTGAGCTACGGATACGACAATTGGGGACGGATGATCTCCAAAACCACGCCTTCGCCGTCCGGAACCGGCACGGCAGTTACAAATTATCTGTACAATTTCAACGGAACCTTGTTCCGTGAGTCCCTGCCTGCTCCAGATCCTTCGGCCCCAACAGCTCGTCCCACAACCACATATCAGTACGACCTGGTCGATCCAGGATTGCATGTCCTGACAATCACAACATCTGCTTCGGCACCGAACGGAACTGCGGGCGCGGCAACCACAAAATTGACATTCGACGTTGCTGGGCGACTGACGGAACTATACCGGCCCGACCCGGCTACCGGAGCCAGTTCTGTTGCACCGACTGAGAAATGGACTTATGACCGTCTGAATCATGTGACGTCCGCCAGTGTCGTGCAATCGGTTTTGACGACCAGTTACGACACGATCACGTACGGTTACGACAATCTTGGCCGACTGGTCAATGTTGGCGAAGGTGCGGCCAATTCCATCACACCCCGGCGAGGTCGTTATGCGTTCGCAGCAAACGGTGACCTCGCATCAGTCACGGACGCGATGGGGCAGAAGCAATCGTTTCAGTACGATGCCTGGGGCCGTCAGACTCAGGCAGCACGGTTGAAAGCGAACGGAACTGCCAACGATCTCGATATCACAGCCTACGACGATCGTGGCAACGTAAAATCCTTCACTCAGCGATACTTCGTGGGCAGCGGCACTGCGGTGGATGTGCCTGTCACGTTCACGTACGACGCACTGGACCGCCGGACATCCACCACAGACGCACTGAATCTCATAGAAGAATGGTTTTACAATCAGCAGGGATTCGTACAGCGTTACGAGAACAAATACAACCAGCCGACGTATTACAATTATGATGCTGTCGGACGCCTGACAGAGTCCTTCAACACGCTCAATCTCACCGGTGCCGGAACAAAATACAACCAGGTTCAGTTCTCCTGGAACGCCTTCGACCAGACTCGGACGCAAACGGACGCCCTTGGCAGAACGACAATCTCCACATATGACGATCTTGGGCGGCTGAAGCAGGTCCAAGCTCCGTCCATTTCGGGACAGGCGAACATCACGCAATACGGCTATGATCTTGCCGGAAACAGGACATCTTTGACCGACCCTGTCGGAGAAACC
>JAYVNW010001121.1:0-2035 GCA_043758225.1 Candidatus Kuenenia sp.
GTGAGGACCGAGTCTTGCAGAAACGAATCATTTTTAATGATCTCGCCCAGCGTCGCTCGGGTCACATACAGACCAAACGCCATCAATACGCTGATCAGAATAATGCGATAACGGATGAGAGTGGCCACTTCGCGCGTTGAGTTCATTGGTCACCTCCAAAACTCAAATCGCATATTGAATCCAACGGTAAAATCGGTCGTCGAATGTGGCGATATGGCAAATGTCGCAGGTCGCTCGAGCACGGACCAGGTGTTGAGACCCAGACGTTGCCTTTGCTGATCGTGTCCCATGCTCGCCGATGCGCGACGGCGGCTTTCACACCGACAAACGAGAACAACGCCGGATCAATGCCGACATGATACCATTGGCCAAGATCCATCGGGGGAGTTCTTTTGGACGTCAGCAGAATCGTGATGCCGTGGCACTCGACAACCGCACAGCGGCCCATGTCGAAACGGCTGCCAACCATCGAAGCCAGATGACTCTGCTGATCATGCAGCGTGAATAAACCGTCTGTCAGTTTTCGCAGCGTTACTGTTAGACTCAGCGGACCGAGATCGAGCCGACTGCCGCGACCGCCGATCGAAAGAGTGACTAGTTCTTTGATCTCATGGACTTCCAGTTGTAGAACGGAATCAGCATCCCAAATGCAGACTGCGGCATTATTAATACCATGCTTCAGAAACGCGCGCAGCAGTCCTGTGCAGTCACCCGGGGCACCGCCGCCGATGTTGTCTGATGGTTCAACGATAACCAACAAACCTGGTTCATCACGAGGCAAAGTGGGCAGCACCTCTTCAACAGGTTGTTCGATGACGTTGCCTGCATCAGCAAGTTGCATCGCCTGATCATACAGTTGCCTCAACGCGGACTGAGCGACTTCATCGTTGCCGGTCGTGACCACGCCAAAACTAACGCCAGTGTCGAACGTGTCAGCAAATGCAAATCCGCCTGTGACGTTAATTTCCCAGAACTCTGGACGTTGCTGTTGCAATCTTCGCGCAGTTTGCAACAGATTCAGCATAGGAGTCGATGATGTTCCCGTCCCTGTCGGCGGCCACACAATTGGCGGTTGCATGATCAACATCCGAGGAAGCTGATTTTGTTGCAGACAACGGTCGAGAAGGTTCACAGCGCGGACCGCCGATTCTCTGGCGTCGGCATGTGGGTTTTCGCGGTAGGCGACAAGACAGTGTGAATTCTTCGCCATGCGATCCGTAAAGTTCGCATGCAGATCATAGACGCCAAAGACCGGGATCGGCATCTGAGGGTGAAGACGTTGGTCGTTGTTGTTGGCTTTCAAGTCCCGAAGCAGCCTAGCCATACGCTCCAGCAATTCGCCTTCCACATCCTGAATGGATTGGCATGTCATCGCGCCGTGCAGAACGAGATAAATGCCATCGACCGGCCCGGACTTCACGCAGGCGGAGAGCGAAGTTGAAAATTCTTGCCAGAATTTTTCGAACGCGGCATCTTCCACAATCGCACTCGGATGAGCTGCCGCCCACAAGCCTGGGACAATGTTCCATTCTAACTGCCCTGCCTGTTCCAGGGCACCGCCGATTGGGCTGCTGTCCCCGCTCAGGGAGCTGAGATCATCTCCTCGCGCAACAAAAAAATCTTCCCAATCCGTCGCGCCGTCGAGAAACGTATGAGTCTCATGAAACAGCCCGGCAACAAAGATTCGAGGTCGTCGGAGCATAAATGTTCCCGGAAACTCAGATGTGGAAAGTCCTAGCGTCATCAGTTGCATTGAACTGCACTCAGGGCCTTGAGTCAATCGCCCCGGCAAACTACCGATATCTTATTTGCGTCGAATGACGGGACGGCGACTGTTTTCTATCATGCTCAGTTGATTCAAATCCATTACTTACCTCCGCCACAAGGCGCGTCTTAAATGGCACGAGCAAACGAAACGACTACTGAACAATCAATCACACTGGACATGATGCGGCAATATTTGACTGTGCCGTTGCTTTGCGACGCGCTGGATGCGGCAGGATTTAAGCATCAGTCGCCGAGAATACCGTTGTTG
>JAYVNW010001122.1:0-4904 GCA_043758225.1 Candidatus Kuenenia sp.
GGAGGAGAATTCCAGGTAAATACATACACGCTCGACTTTCAATATGAACCGACTGTTGCCATAGATGCCGCAGGCGACTTTGTTGTGGCATGGACCAGCGAGAATCAGGATGGTAGTAGTTCCGGTGTTTACGCGAAGAGGTTTAACTTCAACGGCACACCACTTGGTACCGAATTCCAAGTCAACACAGTTACTAACAGTGCCCAGAACCGTCCGTCCGTGGCCATGGATGTGGCCGGGAATTTTGCCATTGTATGGCAAAGCTCAGGGCAGGATGGCAGCGGTACAGGTATTTACGCACAAAGATACAGTGGCGGTTTTGGAGGTACTGGACTGCAGGTCACAGTCACGAACGTCGCCCCAACGCTGAGTATTTCAGCACCGAACATTAATGAAAACGGCACGACAACACTGAGTGGCACGCTCACGGACATTGGTTTGCTGGACACACATGATGTGGACATCAAGTGGGGAGATCCAAACGATCCATTAGACGCTCACTTCGACCTGCCGGCGATTTTCACGATCAATGTTGCCACTGGAGTGCTGACTCAGCAATTGTTTGCTGGTAATACATTCAACTCCACCACTGAAGACTCAGTGCTGAAAGTCGTGTCTGTGAACACGACGACGGGGGTCATCAAATTCACCGTCGGGCATCAGTATCTGGATGATGGTCTTGCAAGCATTTTGCCGGGTGGAAACAGCACTGCTTTCGATGTCAGTACTATCAGTGCGACAGTGGCCGATGACGATTTGGGTACAGTGACAAAGACAACAACCGTGACCGTCAGCAATGTGGCACCGACAGTTGTCGTAAACGCCGCAATGTCGACATTGACAATCAACGAACAAGGGGCGGCTGTTCTTTCCGGAACCATCACGGATCCTGGCACGCTGGATGTCTTAGAATTGATCGTTAATTGGGGCGACCCTTTCAGCCCGGACAATGTCCAGACGTTTTCTTTTGGTCCTCCACACGTTCCCGGTAGCGGTACTCGCAATTTTACACTGTTGCATACCTATCGAGACGACAATCCGAGCATCACGTCATCGGATGTTTACACGATTACATTAAATGTGTCGGACGACGATCTTGGCAGTGGTGCGGTACTAACAACAGTCAGAGTGAACAATGTCGCTCCCACAGCCAATCCCGATGGCCCTGATGCATCGCCGGCTCTGGGGCAGCCCTTAACGACGGATGAAGACACCCCGTTTGTTACGCCCAATATTCTGGCAAACGATATCGATCCCGCTGGTTCATTTAATCCGCTCAAAGGAGCCATTGATGACATCCTGAAAGTGGTCGCGATTAATGGGCTGCCTGCGGTCGCTGGCAATACAGTCACTCTGCCATCCGGGGCGAAGTTGACGATCAACGCCAACGGTACGCTGAGCTACAATCCCAACAACGCGTTTTTCTCTCTGGCTCTGGGGCAGATGGCCCAGGACATGTTCAGCTATACGATCGACGACGGCGACGGCGGCACTTCGACGGCCAGTGTTACGATCACGATCATAGGCAATAACGACATCTGGGTGGATGTCAACAACGACTGCATCTACGATCCGGGCGCGGGCGATATTGATGTCACGTCGCTGGCCGAGAGCGGTACGTTCGACGCGCGATTTGCGCGGGGCTTCTATGTACCTATTCCAGGTGCCGGTCTGGGGATCAACGCGGTTCTGAATCTGCCGGGAGCAATGAATTACACGGCCGATGGCACGATTTGCGTCCTTCATTCTGATTTGAAGACGGCGGGATCGATGACCATGGTCTCGTATAAGAGAAATATCGTCCTCAAGGACACGAAACTGACATCCGGATCCGACGTGACGCTGGATGCATCACAGGGCTTGCTGACAGCAGTGGATTCCATTCTGAATGCGGGAACAGGTGGCGGAGGATCGATCTTCGCCGCAGCATCATCCAGCGCGGATATCTCGGGTGCGGACTGGACGGCGGCAACTACAATCTCCCTCTACCTGCCGATTAATCAGCCAGGGGCCGCCGGGCTGCTTCAAGCGAATCATGCCACGCTGACAGCACCGGTTGTCAAACTCAACACTGGAATTTCTATACTGGCAGAAGACATCGTCATCAACGCGGTGACGGAGGTCACTATCAATGCCTATGACTGCAATGTCACTATGCCCGGTGCTCAGATTACTTCCTCCGGCGGTACCGTATATGTCTACGGCGAATATCTGGACTTTTCACCATCGGTCGCGAACGGACCAGCAGTCATCTCCGGAGCGGCAGGTGTGAAGATGTTTGCACACTACAGCACACTGCACGCTCCCGGAGCGATCATCAGCGCTCTGGGCTCCGGCGCAGACGTAATTCTGTATGCCCGAATTTTTGAACTGGCCGGTGCAAAGGTGACAGCCGACGATACGATCGTTATCGATACATGGTATGACATCGGAGCAGCGATATCGTCCACGATAGACGTGAGCGCAGCCATGCTGAAGTCGAACACGAGTAGTGTTCAGGTGAAGGCCAAAGGACACCTCAACGCAGCGATGGCACAGGTTTCCGCCGTGTCGTTGGTATCACTGTACTCGCAGTACGCTGACATCAATGCGACATCCGCGATGATCACCGCGTCCGCTCCGGCTACAGGGCAGATCAAGATCGAACAATACGGAACGGCGGGTGATCTGGAACTGATGTCCGCAAAACTCAAGGCTGACTACATTCTGGCCGTGACAGAGCAGACGGAACTGGACGCAACAAATGCCGTCTTCAGTGCGTTCAGTGTTTCTTCCCAACTGAACCTGTTCGCGGGCGACGACCTCTGGCTCGCAGGTGCGACAATCACGAACCATACGAATAGAAGCATTCAGTCTGCAGGAGGTACTGTGCATTACTAAACCGAACTCGAACCGCCATTGACATCACATTCCGGCGACTCATGCCCAATGGCCGAAGTTGTGTCGGCTCTCCGAGCCTGAATCGCGAATGATTTCAGCCAATGTAGGCGTTCCGCTCTGTCACAACCGGCATTTTGAGTACCCACGGCCGCTGCTGGCTCTGGGAATGTGCCTTACACTCATTGATCGCGCGATCCTAAGTTGGATTCACGAATTCTCCTCGATCGGACTCCTTTCAGCGGAGAGCGATGGCACTTTTCCAGCCCTGAAAAATCCGACTTCCGATTCTGACCATCGTTGCCCCTTCTTCGATAGCTGGCACAAAATCGCCGCTCATGCCCATTGAGAGTTCGCGAAGCTCCAAACCAACGGCGCGACTTGCATCGGTTTGCTGCAACTCTTCACGCAGCAGGCGAAGGGCTTTGAACGTCGGGCGCGCATCTTCGGAATTTTCTGATTCGGCCGCCATCGTCATGAAGCCTGCAATCTGGACTGCGGGAGAAAAACTCACGATCTGTGACCAGTCGCGGCGGAGTTCATCTTCAGTGAATCCAGACTTTGTTGTTTCTTGCGACAGGTTCAATTCAATCAGAACCTCAGGCCGCAGCTTCATCTCCGCCGCTACGACAGCCACACGTTCCAGCAGTTTCAGCGAATCAATCGAATGAATCATGCACGTATGTTGCAGCGCCAGTTTCACCTTGTTGCGCTGGAGCTGTCCGATGAGATGCCACTTGCAGTCCGGCAACACAACCTGTCGCTCCGCCAACTGCTGCGGACGATTCTCCCCGAACGTCTGATGCAACTGACTGAGTGCTTCGACCGATGCCCATTCTGCATACTTCGTCACGGCCACCAGACGCACATCGCCGGAATCCCGACCAGCACGATCACAGGCCGATCCAATTTGATCATGAATGGCGTCCAGGTTGAGTTTGAGTTGATCGAGAAGTGTCATTGTTTATTACTCGGAGTCTGAGCATGATAAGGTGTCGAGTTACGAAACTGCTCCTACCCACTGTTGCGTTTCCTGCCATCAGCGCGCGGAGCCCAAATTACCTGAGCCACAACGAAAGTCTTTCCTTTGCGGCATCATGTGGGATACCCTCGCTGCGTTCCAATTGTTGTTCTGCCAGTTCAATCATGTCCAACAGATGCAGACGAACTATCAGGGCATCAACATCCACTTGTTCCGGTAATTCTGCAACGACTTGTTGAATCACTCGCTTCTGCATGTGAGTGATTTCTCCCTTGGTTCTTTGCAGTCAATTTACAGCGGTGTCGTTAAATTGCTTTCGTGATCGTACTCTAATTCTGAAACCGCCGTAGTCCATCACAATCGTCATCGGCCAGAATCACAGGAAATCTATCACGACCAGCCGTTCGATTGCTGCCGGCGCTTCCATTGTTCCGCAAGGAAGGACGGCGACGGAGTTTTATCACGAGACGAATTTCTGGCGAATGAACCCGATCCCGATGAAGCCCCGAAACGAACTCCTCGGTTTGATAAGAACGGTGACTGACGCTCAGCGAGATTGAGTTTGTGACGAACGGCAAGCAGACGGACGGAGAATAGGGCGAGCGACGGGAGCGATTGCAACTTAAACCGCCGTGCAGCCGACATGACCCATGTAGCCGTCACGCTCCGCCGTGACGAGCCTGGTCGATACCACGGGGCGAATCAGGGAACCGCAGCCTCGAAACAAGCCTTGGCAATCGAATACTATTCGTTGAAGCATGCTCGTTCGTTGTGGGCTCATCACGACGGAGCGTGATGGCTACTTACAGTGATGGCTACTGACTCGCCTTGGTCGCTCGCGAAAGTTACATTGCGATGATCGAATAACTTTGCGGGAGCTGTGACGATGATGTGTCGGTTTCATGTCTGTCGATCTGCGTTCTTAGTTGTGACCGTCGCGACGTTTGCAATCTCGATGGCTTATGACACAGGAAACAGCGTCGCTCAAGGATTGGGCGACCCGCGTGTGGATGCGTTTTCGTTTGACGTGTGGCGAGACGAACGC
>JAYVNW010001123.1:0-2129 GCA_043758225.1 Candidatus Kuenenia sp.
CGCTTTGAGACTTGTTCCATTTGCAGGTTGTCGGAAGAAATACGGCTTCCTCGGGGGCGAATTCTAATATTTTCTCCTCGAGAATAATTCCATGATCGTCAATTTGACGAAATCCAACCGGGGCGAAGGCACAGTCTGCATCAAGGACCGTGGCCGATGCATATCCATTCTTCTGACGCGCAACAACAACCATAACGGACGATAGTTTGGCGTTGAAAAACACTGAGACTAGTGAAGCATCCTCTGAGCCTTTTACGGCATTCTGCAGCCGGTCAATGTAATAACCGATTGCTTCATGTGAGAGCGTGGATTGAATCGAGAAGAAATCCTGGGGATCAAAGAATCGCGCAATTTTGCGAAGTGCATCAGGAGACCGTTTATATACAATGCGACCGCCACCTGGTGGAACTGATTCAACGGCAGGATACTCAGGCAATGGTCCATGATCGTGCGCCGCAAAAAACTCCAGCGAGTAGTCCGGCGTGACCATCCAATGAACTGGATCTCCGACCGTAGGCCAATTGTAGCCAATTCTGTTGACTGGGTTCAAGAACCCGACGGGCTCAGTCGGTTTATAAAAGATGTGATATAAACTGCTTTGGCGATCCAACTCAAACTCCAAAGTGCCGGTTGTAATTTCCCAGTAGTCTTGACCCTGGCCGGAGGGTATTGAACGTAAATCAAGTGATTCTTCTACGTCCTTGTAATGGGCTGTGTTCATTTCTTGAGCGGTGTTTACCAACGGAATCTCGCCTTCAAAATGAAAGGCATCTGCAAATGAATATTCACCCTGCCACGTAGTGATTTTTTTGTAATTTGCCTCAATGGAATTGCGAACAAGTGTCAACTGACGTATCGCGTCTTCCTGCGACAACGCTTCACCCAGTGGTTGTTCATTGGTTAATGTCACTTCCAGTCCTGCACCAAATTTCCACTTTCGTTCTTCAGCAGCAAGAGCGGAGATTCGCGTGAAAACAAGTGTGGCGAAAAACACCAATTGCCATTGTCGTATTAAACCCACTCGATTTTCTCCAGTGATTGCGGAACGGGTTTCAGACACCCGGAATAAAAGATTGGACAAATGAAACATCGAGTCTTTGGCGTCAGCCAGACTTGCAATAGCACGCCTGCCTTTGGTTTCCCGACTCGATGATTCTTCGATCCAAAGTGTTTCAGCAGAGACTCAGACTGATTCGTGTGCCGAGCATGCAAGTAGACCAAACTGCTGCGAATTTGGAATCACAGCCGCTGATCTAATTTCACAAATACTAGTTAGCGGGGCATGGCTTGATTCGCGCGGACGAAGCTGGCGTCCAGTTTCCGAAAGATTGTGAAAACGTCCAACAGCCATTAACAGTGAAATCTCCCTTAAGGCATTGTCCGTTCCAAGGGTCGCAACCCTTGAACCCATCATAGCTCCCACTGCATGTTACATTTCGCCAACAATCAGCGTTGATTGATGTGTCAGCCATGCTTGATCCTGCGATATGAGTGTAGACTGTAGCGTTGCTCCACTCTTGTCCATTTGACCCGGTATTGGTGCTGCCACATATCGTCGGACAATTGCCAGTATTGGAATTTACGCACGTCGGTAATGCGTCGAGGCCTACCTTACAGTCGGGGTATTGCGCCAGTCCGATTCGCACGGTGGCCAACGCAATTCCACAGCTGAGACAAAACAACAGTTGGTTATGGAAAACAGATTTTTTCATTTTACTCTTTCTTAAGCAAGAATTTCGAAGCTGGTGCCAGACTGGAATCCTGTATTTCAACCATGAATCCTGTTATCTCAATGAATTTTTATGGCTACGCAGATTGCGACTACCGTGACTAATTTGTCATGTTTTTCTCTCCTGTTTCAAGCAACGGTTGCCGTCGCACTTGGTATCAATGCAAACGCGATCGCCTCGTTGCGGGTATACGGATCTTCGGCAACCGCTTGCTAGTGGTGTTAACCAGATTGGCCACTGAAACTCCCTACCGTCACCACCGTATGAAAGATAATAAGATTTTAATCCAGCAGCAGCCAAAAGTACGATCGACAGAATCACGTTGAAAGCCCGCTCAAGCATAACGTTGTTGTCCTTTTGTACCCCCTGAAAGAGATGAGTTCCGCGAGTGAGTTCCGC
>JAYVNW010001124.1:0-3620 GCA_043758225.1 Candidatus Kuenenia sp.
GACGCATCAAAAATGTTCGCACGACGTCCATCGATTCCGTCACCGCGCGATTCCATTCGTCGTAGTCAACTTTGCCGGCAAAGATGCCCATCCCCAGCAGGCCGCCGCGATCCGGTGACGGAATCGTTCCGATGAGTCGCAGACCAACTTCGCTGGAGATATCCGTTGCAGCACCGATGCGATAAGAGAACCAGTCAAACAGTGTAAAGCCGCACACGATGCTGCCAAAAACTGCGAGACCGGCCAATGCGGAAAGCTGTGTCTTTTTCTTGATTTCACGTTCTTCCGGAACGTTGGCATCTTGCACGGAACTGATTCGATCCGGAGCATTCAATTCGACTTCCTGTTCACGGATTTCCTGAGCGAGCGATTCCCGCATTTTTACGTCCGGGTCAATCTCGCGCTGTTCGCGTTCCAAATCAAGCATTTGTAGATTCTTTTCTGCGAAGAGCTTTTCCTGTGCGGCAATTTCGGAAGTAATCGCGTCCCGGAGTTTTGTCAGATATGTCACACGAGAAAACGCCGCTGGAGATGCAGTGCCATCTGCACTGGGAGTCGTTCCAACCCCAAGTAAACTGCGAAGCTGGTCTGCCTCTTTTCGCTTCGCTATTAAGTCCGGATGGTTTGGATTTCGCGTGTTTCTTTCGAACTGATCGATTTCCTGCAGGACCTGAATCAGACGACCTCGATAATCCAAAGGTGCCTGTGTGCCGGGAGTCGCTGTACCGGGAACGTTGCTGCGAATTCGCGAAAGATTCGGATCGATCGACATCAATCCGCCTGACAGGCCCTGAGCCTGCAATGCTTCTTCAGCAAGGATGGAATCATTGTATTCGGCCAACTTCTTTTCGAGGTCCGAAATTCTCAGCTGAATGCGTCCCTGGTCATGGATCAGCAGTTTCGGATCAACGCTCCCCAGATGTTTTGCCAGTCGTTCGATATTCGCCTGTGCCGCTCGCACGCGATTGTCAACGTCGCGATGTGACTGTTCTGCCTTTCGCAGCGTTTCGATGCGTTTATTGCGTTCGTTGTAAACAACTTCGTTCAGGTAGGAGTCCTTGATCGCATTTACAATCAACGCCAGGTCTTCCGGAACGTCACCTTGCAGACTGATCTTCAAAAACTCAGGGCTGACTTGTCCATCTACGGACAGTCCCTTCATCAACCATTCCACGGGATGCTGGATGCTGTTGAGTGTACGGCATTCTGCAACTTTGGGATTACGAAGTGCTGATTGAATAACTCCGCGGCTCTTGATGAAAGCTTTAGCGGTATCAACGTACGTCAGAAATTCAGTGCTGCGATTTCCATTTCCGAATGCGATGTTCTGTTCAAACTGCTGAATCTTCAGAACGGCGGACGATTCATATTTCGCCGGAATCTGAACCCAGACAATCGCGCTGGCCAGCAGTGCCGCCGGGATCGCAAGCATCAAGGCCGGCACCCAGCGTCGTCGCAGTGCCGTCAGAATCCCCATGGCGGTCAACTCGCGCACACCGGAATTCAATCGTGGCGCCGATCCGTCAGGCCGACTGCTGATTTTTGGCGGCACCCCAGGCGCTGCGGCAGCGTTGCGAAATTCCTGAGTCGTTGTGGTCATGTCGAGTCTCTCCGGCGTAAACGGGCCATTCCGTGGATCGGTGACGGCAATTGTCTGACGTGAGGTTGACGCATCAGAGTTCATCGCCAGACTCACAACAGTTGCTGAAATCCGGGAACACCCCGAGCGCAGTGCAAGAC
Organism: Candidatus Kuenenia sp.; assembly: GCA_043758225.1. Classification (GTDB taxonomy): domain Bacteria; phylum Planctomycetota; class Planctomycetia; order Planctomycetales; family Planctomycetaceae; genus SXXK01. Next base: position 1,741 of record JAYVNW010001124.1, read on the forward strand.
CTGTTGCGAATCCTCGGAAACATAACTCCTGAATCAGCCTCAGGCGTTAAAAGACGAAACAATGACGCAGCCTGCAGGCATCACCTGTTCACTAAAGTCAACCTAATCCGCCTGAAACGATTATCGTGATTGGACGGATTAGCCCTACTTCCCCAGCCGAGCTATCTGCGTGCATCCAGTTCGCTCGACGACTCTGCCGAAACTCGCCACAATTGTGTCTGCCTGACGTGACGATCTTCGTGCCACTGGAGCCTCCCGATGATTATTGATTCACATCAACATTTCTGGAAACTGGACCTGCCATTCGACTACGCATGGCTTCACGAGCGAAAGCACGAGCCGATTTTTCACGACTATTTGCCAGACGATTTGAAGTCGCACTTGAAGATGTGTGGCATCGACAAATCGGTGTTCGTTCAGACGCAGCACAATGTCGAAGAAAATCGCTGGGTATTGAAACTCGCGGAACAGAACGACTTCATCGCAGGCGTTGTCGGCTGGGTGGACCTGGCATCAGAAAAATGTGAAGAGCAATTGAATGAATTCATCACGCATCCTAAATTCGTCGGCATTCGACACATCACTCAAGGCGAACCGGATGACAACTTCATCATTCGCCCGGATATCATCCGTGGCCTGAAGGTGTTGCAGAAACACAAAGTCCCGTTTGACCTGTTGTTCTTTACACAGCACTTGAAACACGCGGTAACGCTCGGACAAGTACTTCCAGAATTGCCGATGGTGATTGACCATTTGTCAAAACCAAAGATCAAAGACCACAAGATCGATGACTGGAAGAAGGATCTGCAGGCGGCCGCAAAATTTCCGAACATCTACTGCAAGCTCAGTGGCATGGTCACCGAAGCCGACTGGAAAAACTGGAAACCTGCCGATCTGAAACCTTACGTTGACGTCGCCCTGCAAGCCTTTGGCTCGGAACGCTGCATGTATGGTTCTGACTGGCCAGTGTGCGAACTCGCCGCCAGCTACGAAATCGCATTCTCAGCGCTGAACGAAGTTCTTGGAACCATCAGCACAGAAGAACAAACCGCGATCTTTGGTGGAACGGCGCAGAAATTTTATAGCCTGAAATAAGTGACGCTGCCACGTTGGCCAGAGCCTTAAACCCGGTGCTCCGGGTTCAATTCCTCGACAGCAATTACCGATGCGATCGTCAGCGGCCGGTACAAATGAGGAAACAAATCGCCGCCGCGCGAGGGTTCCCATTTCAAGGCGTCGCCAAGAGACTCTGCTTCTATACTCAGCAGCATGAGATCCGTCTGTCCGGCATAGTGCTTTTGCAGCGTGCCGGCAAGTTGATCTTCCGTCGAAAAGTGAATGAACCCGTCACGCAAATCATGCGGCGATCCGGCCCATGAAGTCAGCGATTGGATTTCTGCCCAGACGATTTTGGAACAGACTTTGAAGATGAGCATAACGTTGAGATCTAACTAAAAAACTGACCGCGACCTGTGGCTTCAAAGGCGTTTCGAAAGTGCTGAATCTGTGGCTCCCCTCTGTCGTCGGGCCATAGGATTGATACGACATCAAAACGGGCGGGCTGTTCGAGTCTGTTGTTTTGTTTCAGCCACGCCAGAGCCACCTGTGTGATCTTTTCCTGCTTGCGCAGATCGACGGCTTCAAATGGCTGACCGTCGTTTGTGGACGTTCGTGTCTTCACTTCGACAAAGATCGTCGACTTACCTTCCTGGGCGATGATATCCACTTCCCCGTAATGATTTCGGTGCTGCTTAGCGATGATACGAAATCCCTGTTTCTTCAAGTACTTTACAGCGGCCCGTTCACCTCGATCGCCCAACAGCTTGCGGAATAGATTCTTCATTTGAGACTCCGGCACCGTTGTCCACCCTTTTCCGAGT
>JAYVNW010001125.1:0-2719 GCA_043758225.1 Candidatus Kuenenia sp.
TATCCCGCGTCCCTCGCACAGGACATGAACCTGTGCGATTCAACACCCGATAATTTTGCGACGTTTTGCAGTTTCGGATTTTCCGACTGCTGCAAAGCACACACTGTCGCGGGGTGGAGCAGCCTGGTAGCTCGCGAGGCTCATAACCTCGAGGTCGTCGGTTCAAATCCGGCCCCCGCCACTAAAACCTCACAATGCAAATTGTGAGGTTTTTTATTGATAAAATCCTGCTGAAACCTGCTTTCAGGTGATCTACCGTTGGTCGGCAGTGCGGCTCAAAGCCAGTTTGCAAAAGGGTTACGCTACGGGGTAAGTCCCCGGAACTTACCCGTTTGGCTCCTGAGCAAAGGGCTAAGCACATGCCACGTCTCTTCCACCGGCCACCCAAATACTGCCATCACAAAGGCACCCAGCAGGCCACCGTTTCCCTCCTTAGTCCGAACTTGAACTGCTCCAAATCACATTTGAGAGCATAAAGACTGGTGTTTATGTGGGAATAGCCTCGATTTGAAATGCCGTAATGTAGCCAAACGTTGTCCGGAATTTCCTGGACCTGTGGTTGGGGGCTGCTATAAATCCCGTATGAGCAGATCTGAGCCACGCAAAGTGCATATTGCCGAAGTCAGCACGACACGCAACGGTGTCACGTACACGTCGGTCTACCTGAGACGCACGTTTCGTGAGGACGGAAAGGTCAAGCACGAGACGCTCGGCAATCTCAGTGACCTGCCGCGGGATCTGATTGAGTTCATGAGGCGGCGACTCGCTCAGGGTGAGCCACTTACCGGCATCGGCGAAAAGATGACCATCCGGCGAAGCCTGCCGCATGGAAATGTGGACGCCGTACTGACCACACTTCGCAGTGTCGGACTGGATCAGATGCTCGCCTCACGCCCGTGCCGGGAACGTGATCTGGTGGTCGCCATGATTGCTGATCGAGTGATCTCGCCGGGCTCGAAATTGAGTTGTTCACGGGGTATGAATGATGAGACGGCTCAGAACACGCTGGCCGAGGAACTGACTCTTGGCGATGTTGATGTGCATGAACTTTACAAGGCGATGGACTGGCTGCTGGAACGACAGAATCGCATCGAGAACAAGCTTGCGAAGAAGCATCTCAAAGGCGGGTCGCTGGTGCTGTTCGATGTCTCGTCCAGTTACTATACCGGAAAGAAATCGAGTCTTCGTCAATTCGGTTACAGTCGTGATCACCGAGCTGACCGGCCTCAGATTGTGTACGGTCTGTTATGTGATGCAGAGGGCCGTCCGATCTCGATTGAAGTGCTGCCCGGCAATACGGCCGATCCGAATGCGTTCAGCAATCTTGTGCAGCGAGTCCGCAAACGCTTTGCCATCGAACGAGTGATCTTCGTCGGCGATCGGGGCATGATCACGTCCAAACGCATTGATGAGGATTTGCGTGGAACGGACGGTCTGGACTGGATTTCTGCCCTGCGGACCGAAGGCATTCGCTCGCTCGTTCAGGCCGGAAAAGTCGATCGTTCATTGTTCGACGAGAAGGATCTGGCGGAGATCAGTGCCGAAGAACTTTTCCCGGGCGAACGGCTGGTTGTGTGTCGCAATCCGATCCTTGCAGACGAGCGTGCTCGCAAGCGTGAAGAGCTGTTGACGGCAACGGAAAAGGATCTGGATGTGATCGTTCGCGCGACACGGCGCGTGAAGAATGCACTGTCCGGAAAAGAGAAGATCGGTCTGCGAGTGGGCCGCGTGATTGGCCGGCACAAGATGGAGAAACACTTCGAACTGACGATCACGGAAACAAGTTTTACTTACGCTCGCCGTGAAGAGAACATCCAGACGGAAGCGGCGCTCGATGGCCTGTACGTGATTCGTTCGAGCGTTCCGAAAGAGACGCTGACAGCCGAGCAACTGGTTTCGACCTACAAGAGCCTCGCTCAGGTCGAGCGAGCGTTTCGCAGCCTGAAGTCGATCGATCTGCATGTTCGTCCGATCTATCACTTCAATGACGATCGCATTCGGGCTCACGTATTTCTGTGCATGCTGGCGTACTACGTCGAGTGGCACATGCGTGACCGTCTGCGTGAGCTTCTGTTCGATGATGCTGATCGCGAGGCCGCTCAGAAGTCGCGACGCTCGGTGGTGGCTCCGGCGGCGCGTTCCAGGTCGGCGCGCGAGAAAGACGCGACTCTTCGCACCGTCTCCGGTTTCCCCGTACAGAGCTATCAGGATCTGCTGAAAGATCTCGCCACATTGAATCGCAACACGGTGCGTCTGGAATCGAGCGGTGCCGAGTTCCGCCAACTGACCGAAGCCACGCCTCTGCAACGCCGCGTCTTCGAACTCCTCACCAAACCGTCGTAGCCTCTGCGTAGCCAGACCTCTGCATTTGCGACTGCTGTGCCCCGTCGCTGAAACCCCGCAAAATACGCTCTAAAACTACCCAATCATTGCCACGAGTTACGTTCAAGTTCGGACTAGCTTAAGCTTTAGTGGTCTCGATGTCGATCTGGTTCCTGAGCAATTACACAAGGCTGCGCTGCATATAATGGAGGTGCGGTTCGTGCGGTGCAGCTTTGACACCGCCCAGTCGGCAGCAAAGCCGTGAGATGATCATACTCTGGATGAGGGCAACGATCTCCGCTCGCCAGAAACAGAGAAAGTGATCAGAACCATGGACCGTGGTCATCCTGCGCTAGGACCATTCCGAACGGTTGTGCGGCCGCTTGGCAATTTGTCG
>JAYVNW010001126.1:0-3986 GCA_043758225.1 Candidatus Kuenenia sp.
GGAGCGAAAGGCGACTTTGAAAAACCAGTCACTGCTGAAGGCGTTCAACTCTCCGAGAGTGATGTCCACCATAAGCACGAAACGAGTACCGTGGGCTGAAGCCCACGGCTACGTGCTGCCACCACTGCCGTGGCTCAGTCGCAGTCATCTACGGAATTGCGACACAGGAAAACGCTACCTCACGACGGAGCCTGAGGAGTACAGTGTGCTCATCACGCTCCGACGTGATGCGATGGCTTCGTTCGTTGACAAGTCGATTGCTTCCGAAAGAATAAAACCCCGTGTGCGGTATTCATGGCTGGCTGTCTCCCAATACACCGCGAGCAAAATTTCAACTCGATGCTATGGCCCAGATCACGGCCCATCGCGGGCCGGATGATCGAGGTGAGTTCTATAATGAATCCGTCGGATTGGCTCTGGGTCATAACCGTCTGAGTATCATCGATTTGAGTGCGGCCGGGCACCAACCGATGTTCAATGAAGATCGCTCAGTTGCGATCGTGTTCAATGGAGAAATTTATAACTTTCAGTCTCTGCGTGCCGAACTGATTGCAGCCGGTCATGTGTTTGCCTCAAAAACCGACACGGAAGTTCTGGTCCACGGTTACGAGCAATGGGGCACGGGACTGCTCGACCGACTTTCGGGCATGTTCGCCTTCGCGATCTGGGATGCTCACAAGAAGCAACTGTTCCTCGCCCGAGATCCCATGGGGATCAAACCGCTTTATTACTGGATCGATCCTCAACACGGGTTCTGGTTCGCATCAGAAATCAAAGCGTTTCTCGCTGTGCCGGGTTTCCAGCCCCAACTCGATCATCAGGCAATCTCCCAATACCTCGAATTCAATTTCATCTACGACAATGAACGCTGCAGCCTGAAGGAACTTCGCAAACTTCCTCCCGGTCATTCCATAACCGTCCGAGCCGGTGAAGCCCCGAAAATCACTCGATACTTCACTCCGCCCTCTGTCGAACCCTGTGCGGACCAACAGGATGCCATCGATCAACGGGCCGACCGATTGTTCTCCGTGTTTTCCGAAGTCGTGGGGCAACATCTGATTGCGGATGTCCCGGTTGGCCTATTGCTGTCTGGAGGGCTGGATTCCAGCCTGGTCGCTGCGGTGGCCTCGCGGCACCAGAAGCTGAACACGCTCAGCTTTGCATTTGCGGATTCAAAGATCGATGAACGCCCATTTGCTCGCATCGTGAGCCGGCATATCGGATCGAATCATCAGGAAGTCGTCATTGAACCGGGGGAAGTGACTCGCGATCTGGAAGACAGTACCTGGTACTTTGATGACCTCTTCGGTGACTGGGGCTTGATTTCCACCAGAATGCTGTACCAACAATGCCGCGAACGAGGTCTGAAAGTGGTCCTTGTGGGTGAAGGTTCGGACGAATTGTTCGGAGGTTATCGCAGTTACGATTTGACTCAGGGAAACCGCAGTTGGCTGCCATTGTCTCTGCAGCTTTATCGCTGGTTCTCCGGCCGTCGCTGGGGCAAAGAATGGCTCGGGTTTCACCGGCTGCTCCAGCAACTTCGCCGTGAAGCCTGCAGCGATGATTTCTCTGCCGTGCGTTTGTTCGAGACTCGTCATCAGTTGCCGAACAACTACAACATGAAAGTCGACAAAGCCAGCATGGCCGCCAGCGTGGAAGCTCGCGTGCCGTTTCTGGATGTCCGAGTCGCTCGGGAAGGTTTTGCAGCTCCGGCCAATCTCTTGATGAGAAACGGGACGAACAAGTATTTGTTGCGGCGGATGGCCGAACGTCAGAATCTGCTGCCGCCCGAGATTACTCAACGAGCGAAATTCGGGGCATCAATGGCCGCGTCATGGATGGATGAATCCCCCGAGTTTCGCAGATATGCCCGTGAGAAGATCCTGGGGCAGGGGAGTGTGACGGCCGAATTCGGCCTCGACGCTCCCATGCGAAAGTACTTCGATCAGGGCCGTCAAGGAAGTTCGGCCCCCAGTGGCCTGAGCATCTACTCCATCGTCGCCTGGCGGTTGCTGTTGTTGAATGTCTGGGCTTCGAGGTATTTGAGGCAGTTGGCAGTTGGCAGGTGGCAGGTGGCAGTAGGCAGTAGGCAGTAGGCAGGTGGCAGGTGGCAGACGGCAGGTGGCAGGTGGCAGGTGGCAGGTGGCAGGTGGCAGGTGGCAGGTGGCAGGTGGTGATTGGTGATTGACGGTTGGTGCGTTGAGAGTACGATAACCGGGTTGGCTTGCTGAATACGACGTCGAAGGGAATCATAGACAATGCGGTCCCCCTTTCCCGGTATGGATCCGTTTCTTGAAAACCGGTTAATCTTCCCCGATTTTCATGATGGTTTCGTTTTTTGTCTTCGTGAAGCAATCCAGCAAGGCTTGCCTGAACCCTACTACGCGGCGCTCGGACGGCGAGCTTGGGTGGAGATTTCTGAAAGGTTCGTCGGACCAGATGTGAATGTTATCACCCCTCGCTCGGGACCGCCGTCTTCGCCTTCGAATTTTTCGACAACAGCTTCTGCAATGCTCGAAGTCACTCGACCTATTGTCGTGACGGTCCCTCACGATGAGCAATCTGAGACGACTATTGAAATTTATATCGGTCGCGGTAGTGATCGACGTCTTGTCACTGCAATCGAAGTGTTGAGTCCGATCAACAAACATCCGGGCGAAAAGGGCCGGGACTTATATCTTCGCAAACAGACGGAGCTGCTCGATTCTCAATGTCATCTGGTGGAAATTGACCTCCTGCGTGGCGGCACACATACGACCGCTGTGCCGGAGGATCGACTGAAGCGAAACGTGCCCAAGTTCGACTATCATGTCTGCGCGCACCGTTTTGATCACTTTGAAGACTTTCTGATCTATCCGATTCAACTGGCCGAACCGCTGCCCACAATCAGCATTCCGCTATTGCCCGGCGATAGTGAAGTACCGGTGAGTTTGCAGCAGGTGTTCGAACGGACGTATGCTGCCGGGCCATATCATCGCGAGATTGATTATTCCGAAATAGTCCCACTGCCAAACCTGACGACCGAGCAAATGCAATGGGTCAAAGAGACAGTCGGAAAGTAGATGGTTTGCAGTCGGCAGTTCCGCCAGTTGACGACTGTAAGCAGTTGGACCGCAACGCTATGATTGATGACCGTACGACAATGCTGGAATTTGATTCGTGTTGAGCGCGGGAGGGTAACGTGATGTATGGCGATCAATCATTGACATTTCAGGAATTTGTGATGTCCGAGGAGCTACCATAAGCCACAATCCATATGGCAGTCCTTGAGTTTCTGCGAGGACGAGATGATGCTGTGGTCTTTGGTGCTCAGGCTGTCAACGCCTATGTTGACGCTCCTCGCATGACGCAGGATGTCGCTATTATGACGACTCGTGGCAGCCAACTATCAACCGAAATTTGCGAATACCTGCATCAGCGATTTCAGATTGCCGTTCGAATTCGAACAGTTGCAAATGGTTCCGGATACCGGATCTATCAACTGCGAACGGAAGGCAACAGGAACCTGGTGGATGTCCGGCAAGTTGCAAATCTCCCCGGCTGTCAGCGGATCAATGATGTTCTGGTCGTCGTACCAGCCGAGTTGCTGGCGTTGAAGGTTGTGAGCATATCTGCCCGTCCGCATACACCCAAAGGTTTGACAGACGAAGCAGATTCGTTACGACTTCTAATCGCATTTCCAGACCTGAAACAGCCGGAAGGGCCAGTATCCGTTGCACTGCAGCGACTGAATGCCAGCCCCAAGGCTCTGGAAATCTGGCAAACCCTTGTGGGACAAGTCATCGTTCCAGATGATGAGGACAATTATTAGGCTGCCCACTGCCCACTGCCCACTGCCCACCGCCAACTGCCAACTGCCAACTGCCAACTGGCGAACGCCAACTGCCAACTGTCCACTGCCCACTGTCCACTGCCGAACGTAAATCGGCGTGATAGGATGCTTGAATGAGTACAGCAGAAATCAAAAAACGGATTGCCAGGAATGC
>JAYVNW010001127.1:0-2140 GCA_043758225.1 Candidatus Kuenenia sp.
CCTCGCTTCGTTTGACCCTACCATAGGTAGAGTAACTTTTTTGCATCAAGCGAGGCTCGCTACAGTACGTCCGGCAGCACCAGAATACGAGCGTGGCGAATATCCATTTTGGGAGGCGGTGTGACGCGATCTACGGAGACCAGCATTCCCAGCCGCCCTGGCTTCAGATCAGCCAGTTTCGAAGTACTTACCAGCTGACCATTCAATCGAATGGAAACAGTTTTCACATCCACAAAGATCTCGACATCATTCCATCCGTCGTTGGGCTGCGAAGTGATGGGCTTCCCGGGGACCAGAGTTTTGATCACGGGTAAAGTTGCGATCCGGCCAAACGCTGATGTATCAAGCGTGATCAAGTGCGAATCAAGTCTCTGGTCGCGACTGGCTCCAAGAATCAGTATAGCAGATGTTGTCTGAGCGGAAATCTGCATGCGAACAACGAAGCGACCTGGTTCTCGCTCCGTTTCAATAAACCCGAGCGCGCCCTTCGATGGGTTCACTTCGAAACGAATATGATCGTTCTCAATTTTCCACAGCGATCGTCCGCTATCAGGTAGACCCTGCGTTTGATCTCCCGACTGCACGTAGCTGAAACTTTCCCTGGCCGTGAACAATCCTGCAAACTGCCAGCGATCCAGAATCCGCAACAGCTGCTGAGTTTTCAGGTCCGACGATGCGCTATCTTTTGCCAGTGAATCCGCCAGCTCAATTGCCTGCTGAATATCATCCCCCAACTGACGCGCAAATGTTCCACGGTCAGTCTTCTTTAATAGCGATGCAGCCGGTCGAAGCAACGTGGCGACATCGGAAAACTGCGCGGCCCTCGCAGCAGACAAGGCCAAACGAACGCCGTGCTCAACGATGGCATCATGCTGTCCTGCGTTGGCCGACGTTGCCCGAAACTCTGAAAAAAATTGCTTCGCGGCTGGTAGTTCATCTAATTGATATCGTGCAGCTCGACGTCGATTGATATCCAGTGCGATATCAGTCGCCTTGCCTCGATCCGCATATTCGGCCGCCAGATTCAACAATGCAAAGTCGGTGGCGCCAGCGGCCTGGTCAGCGCCACGGTCAAGCAAGACTTGAGCTAACTCCGCGCGATCGCTGGCGGACCTGGCCTGAGCAATCTCACGTTTGAACAAATCACGAATCTCTTTGTCGGCGGCAGCAATTTCTTCGTCGGAAGGGACAAGCGTTGGCGCAGTCAATGGATCGACATTGATCACAATTGTCGTTTCGGTTTGTGCGCCGGGAGACAGTTCCATATCAGGCAGCAACAACTCGACCTTGAGCTTAACTTCATATCGGCCTTTGGCGTCGTTTGGCACTTGCCAACGGAGCATCGCCGCTTTTGTATCAATCTTGATTCCAGCGGGCGCTCCCTCCAAAACCTTGAGCTGCAGGACTCGACCAGGAAACGGTATCGGGCGATCTGAAAGTTTGAGTTCGAACGCTTCGCCAGCTTTGGCTTTTTGTTCAGCGAACGCAGGCAGCGATAAGGAAATGGATGAAGGGCGAACAATCATCGAAATCGTACTTGCAGCCAAAACTTCGTTCGTGCGTGCATTGCACAACTGGACGACGACTGAATGCCGGCCCGCATCGTCGTTAGCAGGAGTCCACGTAAACAATCCCGTCGTCGGATGTACGGTCATTCCTGGCAAACGATCTTTGCCAAGTCTGTACGTGAGTCCCGCGCCTTTGGGCAACGACGACGTAGCCGCCATTGAGACTTGGATTAACTGGTCAGCAATGGCCCTTATCTGCGGCGTTCGCGGCAGTGAGTACTGCGTCATCGCCGCTTCTACGTTCACACGGAATTTGGTCTCCGCAATGACCGTCGTAGCGCCGTTGTGCGACAAGACATATTCGACTGGCAGAAAGTATTCCGCAGCCGTCTGATACTTCAGAACTGACCATTTCACAGCACCAGTCTGCTCATCGATCGTCGCCGCCGCCGGTGCTCCCGCTCCAAGTCGAAACGTCAAACTGCCCTGAACCGGATTCTGCGGGGCTGAGCCATCAAACTGCGGTTGGAAACTCACCAACTTGCCGCCAGGCGTCGTCACCGATTCTCCTGACTTAAGCTTGGCCTTTGGAATCTGATCGACATACTTCTGCGTGCCGCCGTTGACAATGG
>JAYVNW010001128.1:0-2170 GCA_043758225.1 Candidatus Kuenenia sp.
GCAGAAGCCGGCACCGGGGTCGGCAAGAGTTTTGCGTATCTGATTCCGGCGATCCTTGCGGCTCAGGCAGAGCAGGGGACCGAGAAAAAGAAACGTCGCATCATTGTTTCGACGCATACGATCAGTTTGCAGGAGCAGTTGATTCAGCACGATATACCGTTTTTGCAATCAGTGCTGCCCGTCGAATTTTCAGCGGTACTCGTCAAGGGGCGAGGCAACTACATCAGCCTGCGGAGGCTCGACAAAACGGTTCAGCGTTCTTCGCAGAAGTCGCTGTTTGAACCTGAAGGCCAGCAGCAACTCGCGAAGATCCGCCAGTGGGCTCACAAGACAACTGACGGCAGCCGATCGGATCTTCCGTTTCAGCCAAAGCCGGACGTCTGGGACGAAGTACTCAGCGATCACGGTGATTGCCTGCGCAAGAATTGTCCGACTCATGAAAAGTGTTTTTACTACGCCGCGCGGCGTCGCATCTGGAACGCGGACTTGCTGATTGTCAATCATGCGTTGTTCTTTTCAGATCTGTCACTGCGCCGAGACGATGCCAGCATTCTGCCCGAATACGACACCGTCATCTTTGACGAAGCGCATACGATTGAAGGTGTGGCTGCCGATCATCTGGGACTTTCGGTTACCGAAGGCCAGGTCGATTACATGATGAACAAGCTGTACAACGAACAGGCCAATCGCGGATTGCTGATCACGCACAATCTGAAGGATGCGCAGAAACAGGCGTCAAAGGTTCGTACGGTTGCTACGCAGTATTTCGTCGACGCAGCAGACTGGGCAGCTCGCTTCTGCAAAAAGAACGGTCGGCTGATGCGGCCGATCGATGTCACGAACAATCTGACTTCGGAACTCAGCCGTCTGGCGATTATGATTGCCGCAGCTTCTGAATCAGCGACAACCGAAGCCAATCAGGTGGAACTCAAATCCGCCAGCGATCGTTGCAAGAGCCTTGCGGACAACATCCAGTCGTGGACGCGACAGTCTATCGAAAACTGTGTGTATTGGGTTGAGCAATCCGGCACCTACAAGCAACGTCTGTCGCTCATGAGTGCGCCGGTGGAAGTCGGGCCGATCCTGCGGGAACATCTTTTTAATGCCATTCCGTCCGTCATCATGACGAGTGCCACGTTAGCAACCGGTGCGAAGGATTTCAGCTTCTTTCGTTCACGTGTCGGCCTCACCGAAGGCAGCGACATTCGACTTGGCAGTCCGTTCAACTATGAAACACAAACACGGCTCATTCTTTCGACCAATATGGTTGATCCGGCGGTGGATCCGAATCGGTTCAATCAGCAATGCTGTGAACGCATTCAACGACATCTGCTGGACACGCAAGGCCGTGCTTTTGTGCTGTTCACGAGTTATTCGATGATGCAGTTCTGTGCCGATCGGCTCACCGGCTGGCTGGCTCAACATGATCTGTCGCTGTATTGCCAGGGCAAGGGTTTGCCGCGTTCTGCCATGCTCGACCGCTTTCGCGCTGATGAGCGAGCCGTATTGTTTGGCACCGACAGTTTCTGGCAAGGCGTCAACGTCCCCGGTGATGCGCTACAGAATGTAATTATCCCGCGATTGCCGTTCAGCGTGCCCGATCATCCATTACTGGAAGCTCGGCTGGAAACCATCAAAGCGCGCGGCGGAAATCCATTCCGTGATTTCCAGACACCGGAAGCGATCATCAAGCTGAAACAAGGATTCGGCCGCCTCATCCGCCACCGCAACGATACCGGCCGTGTCGTGATTCTCGACCCGCGAGTCCTGACAAAACCCTACGGGCGTTTGTTTATCTCGAGCCTGCCGAAATGCCGGATGGAAATCGACAACGGCGAATCGATTGAGCCAATTGATGGTGGGGATTGATCGGGATGATCTAAAGTGATCGCACTGCATTTCATGTCAGTCGCGGTTATAGAATACGTCATGTCTAATTCACGCAGCCTGAAGTGAGGTCTTGTTCCGATGCTGCATTGTTGACTTCCTCCGTGCTCTCAGTGTCCTCTTGTCGTAACAAAAGAAATCGCAGTTTTCACCAAAGAGAACACAATGTTCACGGAGTAAGCAGCGGAAGGGTTCCAATCGCCTGGTTTTTCTGCGGTCTCCGCTTCCTCCTATTATAAATGCGATTTCCCGTAACCGCACCACACGCCGACTTGCTGGCGAG
>JAYVNW010001129.1:0-3278 GCA_043758225.1 Candidatus Kuenenia sp.
GTTCACACCCTGAGAAATCGATGATCTCGTCGAGCTTCCGAGTGATCTCGCGCTTTCGCATGCCAAGGATGGCACCGTTCAGATAGATGTTCTCGCGGCCTGTCAATTCCGGATGAAATCCCGTGCCGACCTCCAGCAGGCTGGCGATCCGGCCACGTGCTTTCACAGTGCCTGACGTCGGAGAAGTCACTCGCGACAGGATTTTCAGGAGTGTACTTTTTCCAGCTCCGTTGCGGCCGATGATGCCAACGACCTCGCCCTGTTGAATGTCAAACGACACATCTTTCAACGCCCAGACGTATTCCGACGATCCCTTCACGCTGCGGTCGTTGGCTTCGCCGACCTTTAAATACGGGTCTTCCTTACCCCGCACTCGATGCCACCAGCGATTCACGTCGTGGGCTAGCGAACCAGTACCGATCTCGCCAAGGCGGTATTGTTTGGAGATGGAGTCAATTTTAATCGCTATGCTCATAAAATTAGTTGGCAGGAGTCAGGAATAAGTTGGCAGTTGGCAGTTGGCAGTTGGCAGTTGGCAGTTGGCAGGAGTCAGTTGGCAGTTGGCAGCTACTCTGACTACTGATGACTGGCAACTGACGACTTTCTTCTATCTTCGCCCTTTTTCCTGTTGTCGCTCGGTTTCTGCTTCGGCCAGTAGTTCAATGAATATCTGCTCATACTGCGCATGGACCAGTTGAAGATGGTTACGGATCTTCTCGACACCAGTCTGGTTCATCGTCTTCAAGACCTCCACCACATGGGCTCGATCTTTCTGCCGTCCTGAACTGATCTTTAATTCCATCCAGTATTCGATCGGAGCATAATGAAGTCCCGTATCGAGTCCCATTTGCCGCGGCCCGGGAATTTCGGTGGGTGACGTGTCGCGGGCTTTGCCCCCTTCTGGCACGATATTGATTTCCACATCATCGTGTGTGAGCGTGTGCCAGCCCAACTTTGATTCCCAGGCGACTTTAAGTCCATATCGAGATGATACATCAATGACAGATTGAAGGTTCTCACGATCAATGGCAATATCAATGTCCTGAGTCGCTGAGGGGTAACCAAAATGAATGGCCCCCAATCCTCCTACAATCGCCAACGAAATGTTCTGATGTTCTGCCAAACGCTGCAAATCCTGCAAGGCTCGCGTGAATCGATTCTCTTCAGCATTCATTTTTAAGACTGCATCGACCGACTCCGAACCACGGCTGAGTGTTCCAAGTGCAGAGGTGATTTCAGACGAGAGGGGCATGGGGGGCAGTTTTTAGTTGGCAGTTGGCAGGGGGCAGTTGGCAGTGGGCAGTTGGCAGTGGGCAGTTGGCAGTTGGCAGTTGGCAGTGGGCAGGCGACTGCAAACTGACGACTGACGACTGGCAACTGAATACTCCTGCCCTTAAACCGTATCCATAAATGTTTTTTCGACTTTGTTGAACATGATGACACCGACGATGAGCAATGCGGATGTGACTGCGGCGGAAAGTCCCAGATCTAACCAGGGCAAACTGCCTCCCAGAAAGGCGGCTCGAAAGGATTCGATCGGAGCGGACATCGGATTCAGTCGAATTAGCCAACGATATTTGTCCGGGATCGCGGACATCGGGTAGATCACCGGTGTGGCATACATGGCGAGCTGGATGCCGAAGGCGACCAGGAAGGTCATGTCTCGATACTTTGTGGTCATGGACGACACAATGATCCCTGTGCCCAGTCCAAGTGCCGCCATCAGCGTCAAGAGCAGCGGTGTCAGCAACAGAATCACGGGCCAATTGGGCTTCAAAAAATCTGTCGTGGCCAAATACCAAAGCATGACACCTGCAAACAGTAGGAATTGAATCCCAAACTGAATCAGATTGGACACGACGACCGACAACGGAACGATGAGTCTGGGAAAATACACTTTGCCAAAAATTGCGGCGTTGGAAACAAAGGTTGTGGAGGTCTTCGTCAGGCACGTTGAAAAGTAGTTCCAGGGTATCGTGCCGGCCAGATAGAACAGAATTGGTGGCAGGCCACCGGTCGACATGCCAGCGACGCCGCTGAAGATGATGGTGAAAACCAACGTTGTGAGCAGAGGCTGAATGAAGAACCAGATCGGGCCAAGGACCGTCTGCTTGTAGACCGCGACAAAATCGCGTTTGACAAACATCCACAGCAAATCGCGGTATTTCCAAACTTCATCCAGTTTGAGATCCCACCAGGCACTGGCGGGCTGGATGATCAATGACCAATCCTCGTCTGCCAATACGGGCGTGGCAGCTTCGGGATCAGGAATTTTTCGGGCGATTGTGGACATATTGAGTGAGTCACAATGCAGAGCTGAATGCAGTGAATTTCAAGCGTGGTCGAACCGAGCCCGGAGAGTTTTGGGCTACTGCGATCCGTCGGCCACAGGAAGCGAGTTTGCATGCTTGAGCCAGGCGTCTCGAAAACGACTGCGACTCACCACATGCAATTCTGTTGCTGCCCGAATGATCTCAGGCGACGGGTTTTCGCTCAGTGGAACGAACACTTGACACTGCAATGCCCGCGAGTGAGGTTTTTGGTTGTCACGGTGATTGACTCGCCCTTTCAGTCGATCTGTAAAATCAATCGATTTGTTCCAGTCGTGATCGATTCCGATCCGCAGTGCATCGGCCGCTGTCCCGTCTTCGTAGAACGTCGAGAACACCAGGAGGGCTTCCTGTCCTGAGGTTTGTTTAAAATGTGCCGTCACGTATTCCCAGGGAATGCTTTCAGGCCCGTTCCGTTCAGAGTCGATTGTTCTTTCCGTCAGGATCCATCCGTTACCTTGATAACAGTGAGTCAGTTCGTGCCAGTGATTGAGGCCCAGTTGATCCAGTGTGAGAAGTGCGGCTGTTTTGCCATGAACGAAACGCCATTGTTGGACCCACCAGTACTGGCCTTCAGGAAGTTCTTCGGGCGTCGGTGCGGCGACAAAACCCGTTCGTTTCCATCCTGCCAAATCCATCGGAAGTGAGTCTTCCTCAAGCACCAGATCGCCTCGACCTGGCCCGGGGATTTTATTCTGAGATCGCTGGTTGCCCGTTAAATACTTGACCGCTGTCTGAAACCCAATCATCAACACGACGGTGCCGACGACAAGAAAAGTGGATGAGCGGAGGAAGGACGGTGATGACAATAGTGCTGGATTCTGAACCACGAATGACACGGATTTTACGAATGAAGACCGGGACTGCCAGCGCGGACTTCGTTCCTGTGGGTGACGGCGTGGGTTGTGAACGCCTCCCATGATTGATCCTGACAATGATCGCATCGGT
>JAYVNW010001130.1:0-6060 GCA_043758225.1 Candidatus Kuenenia sp.
CCGACCTTCGTTGAACTCTCGAGGAAAAACAATCCGGCCGCGCTCGCAAAACGCGAACGACGGGCTGGCTGTGGAGTGACACGGCATGAACTGGGCAGATACCGGATCTTGCACGATGCCTGCCACGGGCTACCCGTCATCACGTCTGCAGTCAGGTCGCATTCGCGATATCGTCGCCACTCAGATGTGGATAGAAAAGTCGGCCAATCTCGTCGCTCAAGCGTGAAAAGTATTCCATACGAAACGTGTCATAACTGACGTCCGTAGCGGAACGTGGAACCTGAATAGGATACTGACTGTTCAGGTCATGTGAAAAGATGCGTTTTCCCTCACCATCAGTTTCCATTTCATATACGCTGACAATCGCTTCGCAACGGCCTCGAAAAAGCGTATTGCTGTCGCGTTCGTAAAGAGAGAATTCGCTGACGTCGATATAGACCACGAAGTTCACATCGAACGCTGCACCGACTTCGGCAGCAGTGTCCCAGTCGGGATTCTGAATCATCCACGTTCGCACCTCATCGTTGGGTACAACATCGACCTTCCCGACATTCGATAGCTGGTACGTTACCTGATGAGCAATGATGTGATCAATATTTTCGACTTCGTATTTCAAATCTTCCGATGCGTAGCAGACCACTGCCACACGGACGTCTTTATCCGTCAGAGATTTTTTGGTCACTTGCTCGAACATTGGCTCCACTTGCGGCGGACCGCCAATCAGATATCCCAGCGCAATGAAATAGTTGCATCCGGATGTCGAAAGTATCAGTGAAGCTACAATTCCCAAACGGCACAGTGAGCCAACACTCAAACCGCCGCAGCTGCTTCCATTTTTCAAAATGGCTGATTTCATAGACATGCTATTCTTCCAGATTGGTCCGATTCGATCCGACAGACAATAGTTTTGACTGCGACTTAACTAGGATGCTTAGAGTTCAATTTCACTCGGACGATGGTCGTACAGCATTCGCGCAAGTTGCGCGGAAATACGATCCAGAAAGTTTTCTGTGAACGTCTCTTCCGAACGACTTTCTCGAGGAATTGGGTATGTGGTAGGAAACATCACCTTGAACGATCTCTCAACGACTGTAGTCGCTTTTTTCTTATCCTTGTTCTTCCCGGACATTTTCATTTCCATCATTGCGACTCGTCCCTCAGCCTTGCCCTGCAGTAGATTTGGACTGTCGGGAACTTCCACGCTGAAAGTCTTCAGGTCGATGTGCATGACATAATCGGCATCAAATGAATTCGCCAGTTCGGAGAAGTCGCCCCATTCGCCATGGTCATCAAACCATGTTGCGACGTCATCGGGCGGTACCAGTTTCACGTTTCGTGTGTCCAGAATTCGCGACATCTTGTCAACAATGTCGATACGCACACCGGGATGTTTTGACAGTATCTGATGACTGGTTGAACATGCGACAAGAATCGTTTTTTCCCCGTCCGTCAGGTCAATGCCTGTCGCTTCCCGGAATACAGACTTCATCTTGGGATCGTCGAAAAACATCTTGCCAATCATTACGCCCAGCGAACAGCCGGGAAGTACTATCATGGCAGACAGAATGAGCAGAATCAGATTTTGCGATACGTGTCGCTGATTGGATGGGATGAGCAATTGCACGTCACGTAACTCCATTTACAAACGAGTCCGCCATTTCAATGGCCATCCGATCAGATTTGGTTCTGATAGAGTCTACAGAGCCAGATAACAATAGACAGCAGCATCCAGATTCCGAATCCGACCAACAGATCGCGTCCCGGCTCGTGAGAGATCACAAACCTTCCGCGAACACTGACAACGATAGTCCAAATCAGCACAATCAAGCTGGCACTTGCCAGAATTACACCGGCAGGATTGGCCTTTATTGATTTGAACAACTGCCCTCTTACAAACCAGCTAAAACTAGTGGTCAAGCCACAATGCGGACAATTGGTTCCAGTCAAAGAGCGAAATGTACAGGGTGGTAAACCAAGCTGCTGATGTGTTCCAAATCCTCTCGGATCCGGCTTGAGCCAGACAGCGATGCCAAACACAACCACGATTCCAGCTCCCAACAACAACGTGAGGAAACGCTGTTTGCGAGTCAACGCACGCCGGAATTGCGGGCTGGATCCTGACATTAAAGGGAGAGGTATCAGCCGGCGGTCGAATTGACAAGAGGCATGATGAGTCTAAATTTGATAAAAAATCCACACCGGCAGCAACTGCCACCAGCGGCAAGGCATCTGGCCGCATTGTTTGCAGATCCTGCCGAAAGGGATCTTTAGCAGCGGAT
This sequence comes from Candidatus Kuenenia sp., assembly GCA_043758225.1. Classification (GTDB taxonomy): domain Bacteria; phylum Planctomycetota; class Planctomycetia; order Planctomycetales; family Planctomycetaceae; genus SXXK01. The sequence goes on from JAYVNW010001130.1 coordinate 2,280, forward strand.
TCATGCTGAAACCTCATGATGCTTTGGATTCCAAGGCCTGCAAGTTTCTTTGCGGCAACCCTGGCGATTGATGGGAGCCGTGTTAGACTCTTCAGATAAGCTCCGTCCAGAAGGTCTGTTGAGAGGCCTTGAACTTATTTCGAGAGGCTACTTTGATGAGAGTTCGTATTCTTTTGTGCGTCTATGCGGCTGTTGTGGCAGCCAGCGGTTTTCGAGTCAATGCTGCGTTCGCAGCTGACACGCTGGTTTTTCAGCCAGCTAAGTCTGGTGACAAAGTTAAGAATGTCGTGCTGATATCCGGCGATGAAGAATATCGTTCGGAAGAAACGATGCCGATGCTGGGAAAAATCCTCAGTCAAAAACACGGCTTCAAATGCACAGTGTTGTTTGCCTTCGGACCGGACGGTGCAGAATACATTGATTCCAACAATCAAAAGGGACTGCGTGGGCTGGATGCACTGGACTCAGCAGATCTGTTGATCATCGCGACGCGCTTTCGTCATCCGGATGCTGAACAAGCGAAACACATCGCCGCGTTTCTTGACGCTGGAAAACCGGTCATTGGATTGCGAACGGCGACTCATGCATTTCAGGGTAGTGAAAAAATCGGGGGAGATCTGACTTACGATCAATTTGGCCTCAAAATCCTGGGTGAGCAATGGGTTTCGCATCACGGCAAGCACAAGGTGGAAGGCGCTCGCAGCGTTGTTGAGCCAAGTGCCAAACATCATGCAATATTGAATGGTGTGTCAGACATCTTTGCGCCAAGCGACGTTTACGGTGTGACTCATCTTACCGATGCCGACACCATTCTGTTGCGAGGCGCAATCACGGAATCGCTCGATCCTGAATCGAAAACTCTGACAGATGACGATCGTAACAAGCCAATGCAGCCCCTCGCATGGTTGCACCCGTACACGGCTCCAAATGGCAAGTCGGGGCTTTCATTCTGCACAACGGCCGGTGCGTCGCTTGACTTTGTTGATGCAGACCTTCGACGCCTGATTGTCAATGCGGCTATTCAGTTGACAGGGGGGGCAGTGCCGGAGAAAGCCGATGTCGAATACGTGGATGCATACTACCCAACGTTCTTCTGCTTCATCAATGACAAAGAGTATTACAAAACGATGAACATGAAACCGGAAGACTTCGGTCTTGGCAAAACGCCACATCGACCAGATCCCCCAGGTAATCCGGCATGGCCTTTCCGTCCGATTCCGGAAAGGAAGTAGTCGTGCAGTTGGTGCATGGAGAAGTGCGATTCCGCTTGCGGTCTGAACTCAAGACAACAAGTGGCGCAACGTCGCAGATTTCAACGTCCCTGCCGCTCTTTTCGATTCTATTAGATATTTAATCAACGAGTCCGGAGACTCGTTCTTCGAAAGATCTGCTCATGCCTCGCATCAAGGCTTTTCAGGCATTACGCCCCATTCCTGACTTGGCGTCCAAAGTCGCTTCCGTTCCTTATGACGTTGTTAACCGCGACGAAGCAGCAGAGCTGGCGGCTGGAAATCGGCTCAGCTTTCTGCACGTGGTGCGTCCCGACATCGACTTTCCGCCTACAAAAAATCCTTACGATCCTGACATCTACGACAAGGCGTCCGAGAACTTCCAGAAGCTTATCAGCGATAATGTTTTGCAGCGTGATCCTGGCGACTGTGTGTATGCTTATCGTCAGATTATGAACGGTCATTCACAGGTCGGCATCGTCTGCTGTTGCCACATTGATGACTACGAAAATAATCTCATCCTGAAACATGAAAAGACTCGTAAAAGCAAAGAGGATGACCGCACACATCACGTCCTGGCTTTGAATGCTAATGCTGGCCCCGTCTTTCTCACTTATCGTGAAGTGGAACATGTCAACTTCATGGTGGCGGATGCGATCAAAGCCGATCCACTGTATGACTTCGTTGCGGTTGACGGTGTGCAACATACCGTTTGGCGAATCAAAAACGCTCAACCGTTCGTAGAAGCTTTGTCGACAGTTCCAAAGTTCTACATTGCCGATGGGCACCATAGAGCTGCGAGTGCGTGGCGTGCTGGTAATGAACTTCGCCGCAGGCTGCCGAATGGCGGCACAAGGGACGAAGAATGCAACTGGTTCTTGTCGGTCCTTTTTCCATCCGCACAGTTACAGATTCTGGCATACAACCGAGTGCTGAAAGACATGCACGGGCACAACGTTAGCGACCTCCTGGAAAAACTGGACGATCTGGGGGAGCTCACACAGACCGACAATCCAGTCCCTGATGCACCCCGTTCGTTTTGTTTCTTTGTCGATCATCACTGGTGGAAGCTGATTATTCCGCCGGATGCAGGTTTTGTCAAAGATCCAATTCAATCATTAGATGTCGCAATTCTGGAACGGCTTGTTCTGCACCCAATCTTTGGCATTGAAGATGTTCGCACGGATTCTCGCATTGACTTCGTGGGCGGAATTCGCGGCACTGCGGAACTCGAACGACTATGTATCGGGGGACATTTCGCCGTTGCGATTTCCATGTATCCAACAACACTCGATCAACTGATGGCAGTTTCTGACGCGGGTGAAATCATGCCACCGAAGAGCACTTGGTTTGAACCGAAGTTACGCAGTGGACTTCTGGTGCATACGCTGGAATAGATTCAGTTTTAACATTGATACAGATGTCTGCGACTAAAAATACAGTTAGAGATCGGCGTGCTTGAGCACAGAATTCGAATTCGAGGTCACGAAAGAACGCGCCGCGATCATGCGACGGAGTTGACGCAGGATTACGTTGAAGCAATCGCTGAGCTGATTCACTCAAGTGGTGAGTGCCGGATCCGAGATTTGGCGACGAGGTTTGCTGTCAGTCACGTGACAGTAAACCGTGCTGTAGCGCGGATGAAGCGTGATGGATTTGTAGACACGGAGCCCTACGGTCCCGTGACTCTGACAGACAAAGGTAAAGAGCTTGCAGAGTTTTCTGAACGCCGCCACAAAATCGTATTCCAGTTTCTTAGGGCACTCGGTGTTTCAGAACGTACAGCGGCCATTGACAGCGAAGGAATCGAGCATCACGTCAGCGACGAAACTTTACACCTGATGGAGAAGTTCGGCTCGCAGGAGAGTCAAAAGCCCGGTTGAAAACAGTCCGCAGTGACTTTCGGACTGGCTTAGGATCAAGTCTTGTCGGCGCACCTTGCCAGAATATGCGATTGGGATCTGGACTGCGGGAAATCAGTTCCGCAGCAGCCACTGGAAGTGAAAATGTGATAAATCCGTTTTTACGGTCAATGTTGGCTGGCATCTGCGATTTCCTGGTGAAACATTGGCGCTTGGCAGATTCGAGGGGAATGGACATTCGCAGCGTTCCATTCGGAACAATCAGAATTTCCGAGATTCGTGGAACTTCAATCTCGCCAAAGTCGTCAAACAGACCAGTCGAAGACCGCAAGACCCTGTTCTACAGAGCAACAAATGGGGTTCAGGTGGGACAAACCGCACCTTTCCCGGAATTGCAGCGGCTAGATGCTTCAAAATAGGTTGACGGGACTGCGAATCTGCTGCTACGTTTGCCGCAAAGCATACTCCTGTCAAACATCCAATCGAACACGACCTACTCATCTCTGAAAATAAATTGAGGCGAATCATGGCGGAACCAATCAGCGCATGGGGTATTGACATAGGTCAGGCGGGCCTGAAAGCAATGAAACTTCGCGTCGCCGAAGATGGCGAACGGGTTGTTGCTGTTGCCTTTGACTATATTCCTCACCCCAAGATTCTCAGCCAGCCGGATGCGATCCCGGAAGAGTT
>JAYVNW010001131.1:0-1662 GCA_043758225.1 Candidatus Kuenenia sp.
GCTTGTCACGCCGGTCGAGTGAATCTGCACCCCACAGATCCTGATCGATTTGCTGACCGCATCTTTGCTGAAGGGTCCATCGGCTGCGAACGCTGTCACGGAGCAGGAGCGACCCACATCGCCTATCACAAAATGGGTCAGTCAACTCGCGCCGGTGCTGATCCGATTGTGAATCCCGAACGATTCAAGGACTCGCGAAGAGATGCCGTGTGCAATCAGTGCCATTTGCAGGGACGCCGACGAGTGACTGTTGACGGGCAGGGTGAGTTTGATTTTCAGCCGGGAATGCATTTAAGCGATGTGTGGACGGTCATATTGAAAACTGAAGGAATTAAAGATGGAGTTGCCGATGCCGTGAGTCAGGTCGAGCAGATGCATTCCAGTCAATGCTTTCAGAAAAGCAATGGCGAGCTCTCCTGCATTAGTTGCCATGATCCACACCGCTTTCCATCTCCGCCGGACGTGACCGATCACTACCGTAAACGATGCCTTCAGTGTCATTCAGGCAGTCATTTGCAATGCTCCGAAGATCTGTCCGTGCGTCGGCAGAATGACTCGGATTCCTGCATCAAATGTCACATGCCAAAATTTGGTGCAGCAGATGTCCACTCAGCCCAGTCTGACCATCGCATCCTGCGTCGGCCACCCTTAACATCCCAGGCGAGACCAGTGTCGAACAACTTAACAACATCTGACGACTTTGTTTTTTTTGAAGAGCCTGGAGTCACTCTGTCCAAGGCGACAAGAGATCGAGCTGCCGGAATTTATTCAGCCGAAATCGGATATCTCAACAACAGCAGCGCGGCAGCTCAGCACGCAGTACAATTGCTGTCACGTCTACAACGCAATAATCCGGATGATCTTGAATTGTCGTTTTCAATGGGCAAGGCTTTAATTCAGACGCGTCAGTTCAAGGATGCGATGGATATATTGGAAGCGTTATTCGAGACAAATCCAACCAACGAGGATTTGTTGGAGACACTGGCAACCACGTATCACGAACACGGACGGTTAAACCTCGCCAGAGATCGCTATGAACGCTTGCTCAAAATGAACCCCGCGCGCGCAAGATACTACGGCCGTTACAGTCACGTACTCGCTCAACTCGGGGATTACCGAGGAGCAATTGAAGCGGGGGAAACAGCTATTAAGCTGGATCCTTCTCTCGTTCAGGCGCATGCCTTTCTCGCGGAAGTCTGTGAGACGGTTGGGGACGAAAATCGTGCTGCATACCACAAACGCATGTTGAAATCATTCAAAACAATTCCAGCGACTGCAGAAGAATGACCCAGGTACAAAGAAGACATTTGGTGGCTCGTTAATGTCAGTGTGTAGTGCAGATGGAGTTCAACTTGACGAAACTTGAGATCAAAGTTTTGTGGATTACAGCAACCGTCAATGCAAATGCCCGCGTTCCAAAAACGTAATTCCATACGCCAGGAGCACACCCGCAGTTAATGCGACCGTCAGTCGAAAACGATTGTGGGCGTGGAATTCCATTTCCGGCAGCAGGTCGCTGAGTGCAATACACAGGAACACGCCTGCGGAAAAGGCCAGCGCGGAACATACGACCACGTCCTGTATGCCGCTGAATTGTCTGATTCCGAGCATAAAAAAAGCCGCTCCGATCGGACACATCATGGAAAAAATCAGGTTCACAAG
>JAYVNW010001132.1:0-5914 GCA_043758225.1 Candidatus Kuenenia sp.
CACGGCCTTTGATATCAGGTCGGTCAACGAGAACATGTCGGTCAAAACGACCTGGTCGCATCAAAGCCGGATCAAGTGTCTCCGGACGATTAGTAGCGCCCATGACAATCACACTGTGATCGGTGCTGAATCCGTCCATTTCGACCAGTAGTGCGTTCAGCGTCTGTTCGCGTTCATCGTGGCCACCTGGAGCTCCGCTGCCTCGGACTTTTCCCAACGCATCAAGTTCGTCGATAAAGATAATCGCCGGAGCACGCTGCAGAGCCTGTTGAAACATGTCTCGGACGCGAGCTGCACCGACCCCAACGTACATTTCCACAAAGTCCGAACCTGACAGCCCGAAGAATGGCACGCCTGCCTCGCCGGCAACAGCTTTGGCCAGCATTGTTTTGCCAGTCCCTGGAGGTCCAACCAAAAGTACGCCGCGTGGAATTCGTCCGCCAAGAGCCTGATACTTCTGCGGTGTGCGGAGAAATTCTACGACTTCCTTGAGTTCTTCGACGGCTTCGTCAATCCCCGCGACGTCGTTGAATGTCACATGCACATCCTCCTGAGCGTAAAGTCGACCACGACTGCGCCCAAATGACATCGCAGAACCGGTCCCGCCGATACGACGCAGAACAAAAATGAATGCTCCAACAAGCATTGCGGTGAGGAGCAAAATTGGCAACAAAGCAACGAGATCGGATGGCAATTCCGTACCAAAAAAGCGAATGCTCTTTTCATTAAGCTTGTCTTCCAGTTTCGCGCGACTCACATCGCTGATCCCAATCAGCGGAACATGGAATCGTTTGAAGTCGCCGCCTGTGCCCTGTACCGCGTCTTCGCGCGACGGGTATTGCCATGTCAGCGCCGTTTGAGACAGCGACACCTCATACATTTGATTTGCGTTCAATGTATTGTCGCTCAGTTTCTTCATCACTTCGCTGTACGACATCTTTTCGCCGCTGCGGCCACGCGCAGCGACGGAGATGCCAACGGCAGCAATCAATCCAATCGCGATGAGATACCACAATCCATTGTTGGACGGATTTCGATCTTTACGCGGCCCACGACCGGACTTTCCGGAGTTCCCCGAATCATTTCCTGGCGACTGATCCTGCTGACCTGACATTCTGAGCTTCCTGTGTTCCCAGTGGCAACCACCGAGCTATTGTGCGGTGAACCTTTTATCGATTTTAATAACCTGCCGGCTTCGTCCGGCGCCCCCAACCGCATCGTAGGACAGGCTTCCAGCCTGTCAGCACGAAGTCAGGCGGGAAGCCTGTCCTGCGAAAACACGGTCACTTCTCTTAGAACGAGTCCTGACATCCTGCAACTCTAGACCGCCTTATTGTAGCGGTCAACCAGCGATGCAACGACAGAAGCTGAAGTTTTGATTCCCGAGGACGGTTCATACGGTCTGCCAGATCAGAATGTTGAAAACACAGACAGAATCGAATCGCAGGATTCTTTTTTAAGGCTATCATCCGAACAAATTCCTTGACATTCAGAAAACCGGACGTCGCAGGTTGTGTGCAACGCCGACGGAACACACCATTTCCCGACGTTTCTCGATTCATGCGTTACGGTCAGCTTCACGCACTCTGTGACTCAGTACCCAAACCTCAAAAAGTCTGCCCAGTGGAGGACGCATGGTTCGCGATTTTACAACGGAGAGCCTGTCGCACGATCCGATTCACGGATATATCCCGTTCATTTCCCGTCTCGGCCTGCCGTCTGACGAAGCTGCCGAACAGGATCTGATCGACAATCCATGGGTCCAGCGGATGCGACAAATTCACCAGTTGCAAACCGCGTGGTGGGTGTTTCCATCAGCCGAACACATGCGATTTCAGCACGTCTTGGGCGTCATGCATCTGGGGTCCGTGACCGTGAATGCATGGTACGATTCGCTGGTCGATTCGTGCCGCAATGTCCCGTCCAGGGCATGCGTGGAAAGCATGGTCCGCATCGCCGGACTCCTGCACGACATCGGACACGGCCCGTTTGGCCATTTTTTTGACGACCACTATCTCGCTCAGTTCGATCTGACTCACGAAGATATTGGTGGCCACATCATCGAACACGAATTGGGCGACATCATTCGCCGGATTCGACGCAATCCGAACGGCACACTGCAACCACTCGAAGAAATTGATCCGAAGCAAATCGGTTGGCTCATTCGACGCCCATCCGGCAGTGTGGAGGATCAGGAGGGCCATCCCGACTGGCTGCGAAAGTTGCGGTCCCTGTTCAGCGGCATCTACACCGTCGACAACATGGACTTCGTGCTTCGTGACGCCTACATGTCCGGCTATAACACCAAGGCGTTCGACATATCTCGCCTGATCCACTACACCTTCTTCACGGAAAGCGGCCTGACAATTCATTCGCGTGGTTTGCCAACGCTGATCAATTTTATCGAAACACGAGCCAACCTGTTCCGGACGATCTACTTTCATCGCACGGTTCGTGGCATTGACATCGCATTGGAGGACTACTTCTCGGAAACCATGCAGCAGATGTTTCCTGGCAATCCATTGGAACATCTGAAGGCGTATCAGGGTCTCACGGAAACGTCGTTTCTTGTGGACGTCGTTCGCTGGGCCGACAGTGATGATCCAAAACTTCGGGAATTGGGTCAGCATTGGCGCGACATCATGAACCGCAAAGAAATGTGGCGAATGGCGTGTGAACGGACGTTGCACTTTCACAGTGGCCAGGCGGAAAGCACAACTATCTTTTCAGAACCAGACCTGATGGAACGTCGCGTCCGGGATTACCTGCCGAAGGCGATCAGCAACATGCCACTGCGCATCGACGTGGCGAAACACTATCATCGCCCGAGCGCACGGAAACCTGCGGGCAAGCAGAATTACTGGTATGATCCTGCAAGTGGCTTGTCACATGAACTGGACGATGACGAACTTTTCCGCAGTCTGCCGACAAGTTTCATCATCTTCCGCATCTACAGCCGCGACCACGGCCACGACCGGGAACTCAACGCTGCTCTGCAAAAAGTTGCAGGCGGAGCTGGTGGTGATACGAAGACGAATATGTAACCATCTCTCCGCAGATTTCTTCCACAGCACCTCGATGCAGGCATCACGAAGCCAGAAATGTACGCGCGGAGTTGACCAGAAATCCACGGTGATTGGCTTCAACCGTGCATCGAAATTTCCGCGTACAAAAGGCCGTTACAGCCCAAAACACTGATTTCCAATTGCGATATTTCGCGAACCCTGCGGTTGTCGAATTTGTCTAAAGGGTGTAAGCTTCACTTTGAAACAGCTTCCGCGATCGTGGCGAAATTGGCAGACGCGCTAGCTTCAGGAGCTAGTGAGGTAACTCTCATGCAGGTTCGATTCCTGTCGATCGCAGTTCAGAAAAAACGTCGCAACGTGATGGTTGCGACGTTTTTTTCTTGCGCCGATTGCAACTGTTCGGACACCTGACCCCATGAAAGTGCTTGTCGCAGAAGATGACCGCTTCACTCGTGAAGGACTGGTGGAAGTCCTGCAGGCCGAAGGCTACCGAGTCGTTGCAGCCGTAGATGGCACGGATGCGATTCGACTGTTTCGCGAACAGTCGCCCGATTTTGTCTGTCTGGACATTATGATGCCTGGCCACAGCGGATACGAAGTCTGTCGGGCGATTCGAGCGATCTCGTCCGATGTTCCCATTATCTTCATCAGTGCGAAGGCGGAGGAATTTGACAGGCTGGTCGGCTTCGAAATCGGAGCTGACGACTTTATTGTCAAACCATTCAGCCTGCGCGAAGTCGTGGCACGCGTTCAGGCCGTCGCCCGACGCTGCTGCGCCCGTCAACCGAATATCCCAGCAGAATTCTGTATGGGTGACTTGCGCGTGATCCCTGTCGAACTGCGAGCCCGGCGCGGCGACGAAGTGATTGAACTCAGTCCACGTGACGTTCGCATACTGCAACTGCTGCACGAAAACTCCGGCCGCGCGATGGACCGGAACATCATCTTTCGATACGGCTGGGGAGAAGACTATTTTCCAAACAGCCGGACTCTTGATCAACACATTTCGCAACTGCGCAAACGCATTGAACCTGATCCCAAAACGCCAACGCTGATTCAGACGGTGCACGGCGTCGGTTATCGTTACGATCCCGCATCGGAATTCAAATGACTGGATTGCTCGGTTAACGATATTCTTCCGGAAATCCTGGGGGCAGGCATTGAACGGTCATCAAAACCGGCCGCACGTCGTGATGCCGTTGGCGATGTTCTGAAGTCACTGGAGATCAAGCTCGACGAAAGGGAATTCAATCCTCACATTGCTGAAAATCGTTTCATCAGTCCACGAACGACCCATGGGAATAGTCCCAGCAAAACGAAAGCCAAGAGGATTTGCGTAATCTGGCTGGTGGTGAAGATCGAGTTGATGCCTTTGTCGGCGAGGGTTCGCAGATTGGGAACGCGACTTCCGGCGTATACATAAACGGCAGTGCCGGGCAACATGCCGAGCTGGCTGACCCACCAGAATGTGCGGACTGAAACGGGCGTGAGGCCCATCACGGCGTTGATTACAAAGAACGGCACGGCCGGAATCAGACGCAGAGTAAAGATGTAGAACGCACCTTCGCCTTGCAGTGCCGAATTGAACGTTTCCAGCCGCTCGCCGAAGCGATCTGTGATCGATTGCCGAAACAAATATCGACTCAACAAAAACGCTACAGTCGCGCCTGTCGTTGAACCCAGGCTCACAAGAACCAACGCTCGCCAGAAACCGAACAGCCACGCCATCAGCAATGACATCGGCGTCGCGCCAGGTAGCGACAGACCTGTGACCGTGACATAGAACACAAAGGCGAACAGATAGATCAGAACGGGATGATCCGTCTGGTACTGCCGAAACACGGCCTCGCGCGTCGCCAGTTTTGACAGAGTCAACTCATCGCTAAATAACCAGAATCCGATCCCCACAGTCACTGCCAAAAGCAACAACACCAATAGGCGCGAAGATCGGATCGGAGAATTTGTCACGACAGTGGTTCGTCTGTGACACAGCCTTCTGATGCTGACTTCACGCAGCGAATGTATTTCGCGAGTGTTCCGCGAGTCGCTTTGAATGGCGGAGCGACGAACGCAGCCTTGCGAGCGGTAAGTTCACTCGCCGGCAGATCAACATTGATTTCATTCTTTTCAGCGTCTATCGTGATCGTGTCGCCATCCTTCAACAGTGCGATCGGCCCACCAACCTGAGCTTCGGGAGTCACGTGACCGACGATGAATCCGTGCGAGCCACCGCTGAAGCGACCGTCCGTGAGCAACGCGACATCGGTCCCTAGTCCCGCACCCATAATGGCAGAAGTCGGTGTCAGCATTTCCGGCATTCCTGGTCCGCCCTGCGGTCCCTCGTAGCGGATAATGACGACATCGCCTTTCTGGATCTTGCCGTCTTCGAGCCCCTTCAGCATCAGCTCTTCTGAATCAAAGCAGCGAGCGGTACCAGTGAAGACCAGACCTTCTTTGCCGGTGATTTTTGCCACAGCTCCATCGGGTGACACATTGCCACGCATGATGCGGATATGGCCGCTGGCTTTGATTGGCTTTTCGATCGGCTGGATGATCTGCTGCCCGGCCTTAAACCCTGGCAGATCCTTGAGATTCTGTTCCATCGTCTTACCGGTTACGGTCATACAACTACCATCAATGAATCCCTTCTCGAGCAGATATTTAAGTACCGCCGGTGTGCCGCCGATCGTGTGCAGATCTTCCATCACATACTTTCCGCTTGGCTTCAGATCGGAGATGTATGGAATACGATCACTGACCGTCTGGAAGTCATCAATCGTGAGCGAGACCCCGATCGCTCTAGCCATTGCGATCAAATGCAGCACGGCGTTGGTTGATCCACCAGTCGCCATAATGATGACCATCGCATTTTCAAAAGCGGCCCGCGT
>JAYVNW010001133.1:0-3024 GCA_043758225.1 Candidatus Kuenenia sp.
AAGAAAGTGCTTGATCTGGGTGCAGCCGGCATTATCGTGCCGCAAGTCAACACCGCTGAACAAACCGCTGATGCCGTGCAGTATGCTCGCTACGCCCCGGAAGGTAGTCGAGGCGTTGGTCTCGCCCGTGCCCACAGTTACGGATTTCGCTTCGCTGAATATGTCGCCGGTGCAAATGCGGAGATATCCGTGATCGTGCAAGCGGAACATCGTACAGCGGTCGACAACATTGAATCTATCGTGAAAGTTCCGGGCGTCGATGCAGTACTCCTTGGTCCATACGATTTGTCCGCCAGCTATGGCAAGAGGGGACAGATTTCCGACGCAGAGGTTGTGGCCGGCATCGATCGCGTCACAAAGATTTGCCAGGCTGTCAAAATGCCTCTTGGTTATTTTGGCATCTCATTTGATGCCGTGAAACCATGGATGGATAAAGGTTACACGCTCGTCGTCGCCAGTGTCGATGTTCTGTTCCTTGGCAATGGTGCAAGGCAAATGATGAAGGATTTACAGACTGTTGCTATTCCTGTCGCAACAGTGAAAACCCGCGAATGACGTAGATCAGTCCGCTCCAGACCGTAACACCAACAGCGACCCATAACATCACGTCGCGAAAACCAGATAGCCATGGCCAGTTCAATGATGATGAAAGCGACAGCAGGCTGACGGTCACAGCCACACATTGCAGAGTCATCTTGAGCTTTCCTGCCATGCTGGCGGAAAAGTCTTTGCCTTCTTTTTCGAGAATGCCGCGCAGACTGGAAACGAACATTTCCCGACCGATGATGATAATCACCATCCAGGCATTCACACCGGAATCAGATTCACCTTGTTTTTCAAGCAGAAACACGAACGAGCCGCAAACAATCACCTTATCCACAAACGGGTCGAGAATCCTGCCAAGCACGGTGATTTGCTTGTATCGCCTGGCAAGATAACCATCAAGTGCATCGGTTGAAGCGGCGAAGACAAATAATGCTGCTGCAGAGATCCACCAGTCTCCAGCCGATATCATTGAAAACAGGAGCAGCGAAAGCAGCAGTCGAGTCCCCGTGATGAGGTTTGGCATATTCAACGAATCACGCCCCAGCACAGCCTTAGGTTTGGCTGCATCTGCAGAAGGCAGAGTTGAAATGTCGGCGTTTGACATAAGGTGCTGATTCGTGAACGGCACAACGTTAGCCGGTTGGTGATTTATTGAATTCACTTTGGATTTGGGCGTGGCCGACGCTTCGGGGCAATCCTAATCTTCTGCGTCTTCCGCGACCAGATCCGAAACCATTCCCACAAGGTCATAGTCTTGTCGCTCCATAATTTCAACCGGAACCATATCGCCCGGCTGCAGGTCAACGCCACGCACAATCACATTTGAATCAATCTCCGGAGCATCTGCGTACGATCTCCCAACGTAGACTCCGTCACCAATTTCTTCGTCGATGATGACGTCCAACTCATATCCGATCATCTTTTCTGCCTGCTCAAATGCGATCTTCTGCTGCAACGCCATCAGCTCGTCACGGCGCGCTTCCTTCACGTCTTCAGGCAGATGACCGTCCAGTTTTACGGCTGGCGTCCCGGGTTCCAGCGAGTATGTAAACACTCCCATGCGTTCAAAGCGAGTTTCCTCAACAAACTGCCGCAACTCTTCAAACTGCTGATCCGTTTCACCAGGAAAGCCAGTGATAAATGTCGTTCGCAGGACCACATTTGGAATGCGATCCCGAAGCTTGCTCACCAATTCACGTGTCTGGTCAGAATTCACACGGCGCTGCATTCTCTTGAGAACCGAAGAATTGATGTGCTGCAGCGGCATATCCAGATACGGAAGGATGTTGCCAGAATCTGCAATGACATCGATCAGTTTGTCTGAAAAATTGATTGGGTAAAGATACATCAATCGAATCCAATCGATGCCATCGAGTTTCTGTAATTGCCGCAACAGTTCCGCAAGACGGACTTCACCGTACAGGTCTATCCCGTAATAAGTTGTGTCCTGAGCGACAATGATCAATTCGCGCATGCCGTCATCGACAAGTTCCCTGGCTTCATCAAGGACCATCTCAATCGGCTTTGTGACGTGTTTGCCGCGCATCGACGGAATTGAACAAAACGTGCAGGTTCGTTCGCAGCCTTCTGAAATTTTCAGATACGCATAGTGCGATGGAGTAATTCGCAGACGCGATTGATCGTTCATTGCTTTGATCGGGGCAGGGCGAAAAAGTTCTCGCTGTTCGCGATTACCACGAACCAGTCGATCGGCGACTTTGGTAATTTCGTCACGCCCGAAGACTCCAACAACATGATCGATGTCGGGCATCTCCTTCAGCAATCCACCGTCGGCTTCAAGTCGCTGTGGAAGACATCCGGCGACGATGACGCCCTTCGTTTTGCCTTCCTTTTTGAGATCCAGCATCTCCTGGATGACTGAACGAGATTCCTGACGGGAGCTTTCGATAAAGCCGCACGTGTTGACAATGACAAAGTCTGCACCTTCCGGATCAGAGACCAGCGAATAACCGTCCAGCGACAGCGATCCAAGCATCTTTTCGCTGTCTACCAGGTTTTTCGGACAGCCAAGGCTAACGAAGGCATATGTCCCTTTTGACTGACCGGGTAGTCCCGAAACACCCTTCGGCAATGGATTTGAATCAGGAAGGTCAATTATCGGTAATGATGTCATTGCTGAAAGACTTTTCAACGAGAGGGCGGTTGGAGCACAGGCAATCGCTTGCCCGCAGCAGCCTGAAGACTGTACTCCAGCATTTTTCGCACAGTTTACCGCCAAAGAACAAAAGGGCCACAACTGGAATTCAGGATTCCTTGGGTTGGTGCGATTTCAGTATTCAAATCACGGATTATTTGCCTGGTTGCCAGTCTGGCACGCCGCCATTCGCAAGCTGAGCCTGATACAGTTCGTGAAATGGACGAGTCAGTGACATCGGAGCTGTTTCGTTGACCATCATGGGGCGAGTCTCCTTCCACCATTCGTCGTAGACCGTGCGAAACTCTTTTGCGACGTCAGGA
>JAYVNW010001134.1:0-2429 GCA_043758225.1 Candidatus Kuenenia sp.
GGCAAAACCCGCGGCTAGCGCCTTGCGGCTCACTGAATCGCCGTTAAGGCCACGCCATTGATTCCAACGGCGGCGGCAACTCCATCGCGGCAAATTCAAAGTGAATCACTCGCCGATGACCGGAGGTATTCATCGGCGACGATGCATGCAGCAAAAGTGGACTCATGAGAACAGCACCGCCGACAGGAACTTCGCAGACGACAGCATGGTCTCCTGCTGCAAGTTGTTCAATGCGATCCGACGTTAATTGCTGATGCCGATGCGATCCCGGCAGAACCTTCAACGCGCAATTGTCGGCTTTGCAGTCGTCGAGATGAAGACGAACGGTAAGAATTTGCGACATCACATCTGTCGGCGGTTGAACACACTTGACTCCGGCCTTGCGAGTCCATGCGTGATATCCTTCGACCTCGTGTCGTTCCTTCACGGCAATCGAAAGATCCTGATGCCAGAACACCCCCCAGTTCGCGCCATCGGTTTTGTCGAACAGAGTCGATCGCACTAAAAATGCTCCATCGCCCAGAATTGTAGTTACAAGGCTGACAACGCATGGCAATGAGAGCAGTTCCACAACTTCCGGAACCACGTCCGTCAGATTTCGCAAGGCGTAAACGCCACTCATGTTTGAAACCGATTCTTGAGCTTCCACACGCTCTCGAGCGATTTCGATTCGTTCAATCATTCGGTACACAATGTCCACCGGCAGGCATTCATTGACGATCGCAAATCCATGGTCGGCAAACTGTGTTTGAAGCAACGCGATATTCATCAGTACAAAGATTCTGGCAAGTAGGTAGAATGGGATTCGTGGCCTCGTGCCGATTATTTAGCCGACTCATGAGCGTCAGAGTCGGCGGGTTCCAAAGGAAATCTCGACGAGAAATAGTCGCCTTTCGATCCGCGAAAGTAGCGCGAGTACAACTGCCCCGCGATGCGACTCGCTACTTTCGCGGAGCGAAAGGTGACAATAGGTCACTTCATTGATCGAGCGCCACTTCGCCGATCATTTCAATTCTGTTAGATACAAACATGATGGTCAATCTGCCGGTCAGGAAAAGAAGTCGTATGAAA
The DNA here is from genome assembly GCA_043758225.1 of Candidatus Kuenenia sp. Taxonomy (GTDB): domain Bacteria; phylum Planctomycetota; class Planctomycetia; order Planctomycetales; family Planctomycetaceae; genus SXXK01. Next base: position 1,072 of record JAYVNW010001134.1, read on the forward strand.
CAGTTTCTCATCTGGGGCGGCTTTTTCTGTTCGATCGTCGCTGCAGTGATTGGTTCCGCATATTGGTGGTGGTTCGAAGCGCCGCATCAACTGACGGCGGATGTTGTTTACGGCATGCGAGATGACAAACCATTGTTGCTGGATGTGTTCACGCCGCCGGAACAAAACGGCGCGGGCGTGATTTTGATGGTGAGCGGTGGCTGGAAATCCGGCTCGGGCTCAGTGCGGCCATTCTTGTTTGCTCCGTTTCTGCGGCGAGGTTACACGGTCTTTGCCGTGCGACATATCTCGCAGCCGGAATGTTTGATTGGTGATATCGTTACGGATATGCAGCGATCGGTGCGATTCATTCGCCATCATGCAAAGGATTACGGTATCGACGGCAACCGGCTTGGTGTCATCGGCGGTAGTTCGGGTGGTCATTTAAGTTTGATGCTGGGGACATGCGGCGGGCCGGGCGATTCCAATGCTGCCGATGAAATTGATCGCGAATCCAGCGCAGTGCAATGTGTGGCTTGTTTTTATCCGCCGACAGATTTGCTGAACCTCGGCGAATCCACTGAGAATCCCGGCGACGGCGGGCCACCAAAGAGTTTCGTCAAAGGGTTTGGATCGAAAGCGGAATCGATCGATTCATGGAAGATCCTTGGCCGCGAGCTTTCGCCGATCTATCACATCACTCCGGCGATGCCGCCGACATTCATCGTGCATGGCGAAGCAGACACTTTGGTGACCGTCGATCAGTCTCAACGATTTGCTGAAAAAGCCATCGCCGAGGGACTGAAGGTGCGCCTTGAAACACGCCCTGGAAAAGAACACGGCTCGCCCACAATGATTCTGGACATCCCACGCTTTGCGGACTGGTTCGATGAACACATGACAGCAGCAAAATAAAGCTGTGCGTAGGAACGTGCCTAAGGTAGGACGGGTCTCCAGTCCCGTCCTGAAGTTTAAAGATCCGGACGGGTCTGGAGACCCGTCCTACGGCGGCCTTAGCTTCCCAAACTCAACGTGGTTTAAAACTGAATGCCGGCCCGCAACAATAACGCGTCACCGAAATTGGTCAGACCGGGCGTATTGGCATATTCCATCGATCGATTGAACACCAGGCCGGTTTCCACGAACACGCCCCGATTTTCTGCCAGCAGATGTTCGACACCCAGCACAAGTCGCAGGTCGCGAAGCGTCAGTTGATCGTCTGTTCCGTTGGCTCGCCGGACGGCCCATGTGTTGCCCCCGAAAACGCCAGCCAGGTATCCCCATGTTTCGCTGTTGCCACTATCCTTCATCAGCCGACGTGAGAGACGCGGTGACGGGAACTGAATATCCAGTTTCCAAAGTGGCGACGGAGTCCAAAG
>JAYVNW010001135.1:0-7054 GCA_043758225.1 Candidatus Kuenenia sp.
CCCAATTGTCTGAATCGATTCCCGTGCTTCCGGAGCCGCAAGTACTCCGCCACGCGGCAATGTTACCTCCCGCATTGCCCCAAACAAGATACTGTCACTGTCTGGTGATTTGTAAAAACCAGATGTAACATAGAGTCCGTGAATCCTTTGATTCACTGAATCAAAACTCCTATTGGAATCAATGCGGAGACAACGATGACAGCATTGAATCGTGGTTCGGCAGATGTATCAATCAGTCTGAAGAGGCGGGAGTTTCTGAGGACTACCGCAGCAGGCCTGGTTGTCAGTGGATTCTGTGGCACGCGTGTGGGATTTTCGGCAACACCAGATGATAGCAAACAAACACCTGAGACTTTGGTCACACAGCTTTACAAATCGCTGACCGAGGACCAGAAAAAGTTGATGGCATTTGAATTCGAAAATCCACTGCGAAATGATGTCGATAACAACTGGCACATCACCAAAGCTGTCATCAGCGAAAAATTCAGCAAAGACCAGCAGGTTCTGATTCGCGACATCTTCAACGGAATCCACAGCGACGAATATGCTGAAACGGTGATGAAGCAGGTCGAACATGACAACGCCAATACGAATCGTACAGGTGGATTTGGCGGCTGCTCAGTCGCGATGTTTGGAACGCCGGGCAGTGGCAAGTTTGAATTTGTGCTCACAGGCCGACACGTCACGCGGCGAGTCGATGGCGATTCTGTCGAAGGTACCGCATTTGGCGGACCAATTTTCTACGGCCATGCGAATGAGTCGTTTAATGAAAAACCAAACCATCCCGGAAACCTGTATTGGTATCAGGCCAAGCGTGCGAATGAGCTTTTCCAGGCTCTGGATGGAAAGCAGCGCAAGCTGGCACTGCGAACCGATCCTCGCGACGAAAACCAAAAAGAGACCGTTGCGATGCCCGCAAACCGCGAACTGCATGGAATGCCGGTCGCCGAAATGTCTGCTGATCAGAAAGAACTGGCTCGATCAGTGATGCACGACGTTCTGGCACCGTTTCGAAAAGTGGATGTCGAAGAGTCGATGAAAGTCATTGAGGCGGATGGTTTCGACAAACTGCATTTCGCTTATTACAGCAACATGGACGTCGGCAATGATGGCGTCTGGGATGTGTGGCAGGTTGAAGGCCCATCCACAGTCTGGTACTTCCGCGGCGACCCTCACGTCCACACGTGGGTTCATATTCGCAAGCCTGTTTGATCGCGTTCAACAGTGCTGAATGGCAACACAAATATTAGGACGTCCGCATGTCACAAATGGCCCAATCCTGCCCACAGACTCGTGAGCAGGTGATCAACATGTACTTCCTTGAACATCGTGCGAAGCTGCTCGACGTTGCTGCGTTTCTGGATCGAATCGATCGCGCTCAACCGACGCCGGGGGCCACCGATTTTCGTGAAGTTGCACTTAGGCAAGCTGTTGCCGTCCTGATCGACGGGCAGCCGCATCGGGCAAAACGCGTTCTCGATCTGCTCAGCGATTCGACGACGGATATGCCTCAATCCGCCTACGGAATGAAAGGCGCTTCAGGGGCCGTGCGATAGGCATTACAGGATAAATGGCAAGATTGCCTTTCGATCTCGCGGATAATCTGCGAAGCGGTTGCGATACCATGTGTGCGACGTGAGAGCTCTGGGAATGAGATTGGCCGCCGTCCACAGAGCAAATACCAATCCGGCTGGCGACCATGTCAGCATCGCCCATCCGATCCATTCGATGACTTCACCAAAATAATTCGGGCAGGAAATCAGGCGATAAAGACCTCCGTGGGGCATGTGATAATCCGGACCATGCGACTTTCGCAGTTGCTGCAATTGCATATCCGCCGAGACGTGAACCAGAAAACCGGTGAAGAAGAGCACGCAACCGGCGACCATGGCAGCATCAACAGTCAAACCTTCGCCATGAAGACGCGTCCCAAACCAGCACACCGACGCCGACTGCAAAAATCCGTTGACCATATTGTAAGCGAAGCCCCCCATCGTCAAAGTCACCGGCATGCTGCGAGATCCACAAACAAGACAAGGGTAGACAAGGCTTCGATACCCGTAGTGCAGGTTCCACAGCACGCAATACCACCATGTAATTTTGGCGTGAGGCAGGGATTGCACGAAGATGGCTAAAAACACCAACAGCGCTGGCGATTCCATAATGAACCAGTTGAATCCACTCGGCATCCGCGGCCCCCAGCCGGACCGAAGATGACGGCCATACGGTGCGGGAATCAGCAGTAGAGCCAGGAATGCGACCAAGGCGATCAGAGCCCAGCCGATCAGCACCCAGCGAAAGACAGTTTCGGAAATAAACAACGTATTCACTGTTGTATTTGCCATTTGCATGGTGTGCACTGAATCAGTTTCTGTTCAATTAATTGCCGGGCTTCGAAGGTGTTCAGTCGTCTGTCGAATCGTTCGATCGTGAGATTTTCGTTCAAACGCATGGAAGAAAAGGTGTCGGCGTTCGTACAATGCGGGATTCAAGGCATGTATTTAAGTTATCGGTCCACAAGGAGTATACAAAGCGATGCGATACATCGATCCCCATATTCACATGGTGTCGCGCACCACTGACGATTATCAGCGAATGGCGCAGTCGGGATGTATTGCTGTGACGGAACCAGCGTTCTGGGCAGGATTTGACCGTTCGAGCGCCCAGGGGTTTGCAGACTACTTTCGTCAGTTGACAGAATACGAACCGCGCCGAGCTGCGTTGTTTGGTATCAAACATTTTACATGGCTGTGTATCAATCCCAAGGAAGCCGACGATCCGGGGTTCGCGCGCGAAGTTGTGTCGATCATTCCCGAATTTCTGAAGTGCGATACGGTGCTGGGGATCGGAGAAATCGGGCTCAACAAGAACACGAAGAATGAACTCATCATTCTGGAAGAACAAATCGCGTTGGCGGAAAAACATAACCAGCTTGTCCTTGTTCACACGCCACACCTGGAAGACAAACGCAAGGGCACACGAATCATTATGGATGCTCTCAGCGCCAGCAATATAGATGCAGGCCGCATTCTGATTGATCATGTCGAAGAACACACAGTTGCGGAAGTTCTTGATCGTGGCTTCTGGGCCGGGATGACGCTATACCCGGACACGAAGATGACGCCTCAACGTGCAACAGACGTCATTGAGATGTACGGTTCAGAACGCATCTGGATGAATTCCGCAGGCGACTGGGGCTGCAGCGATCCATTGGCTGTGCCGAAAGCGCGAATTGAAATGTCTCGTCGTGGTCATGCGATGTCGCTCATTGACAAAGTGACGCTCGAAAATCCAATGACGTTTTTAAGTCAATCACCAAATTTCAAAGTTACCGTCTGAAGGTTGAATATCGATGCCTCTGTTTGAATTTCATTGTGAAGCGTGCTCCTGCACTTCTGAACTATTGGTCGGGCGCGCTGAGAAACCGGCGTGTCCGAAATGCGGTTCGAAGAAGATGGAGAAGCTGATGAGTGCTGCAGCTGGGCGAGTTGCCTCTGGTAGTTCTCTGCCGATGGCTTCGTCCTGTCCGCCGCCGGAAGCAGGCCCGTGCAGCCCTCATTGCTGCCGTTTGCCCATGAACTGAGGCGTTTTTCGCGCAAACTCAACCTATTGCCCCCAGATATCCCGAGGGTCCTCAGTGTTGAAAATCCGACGCCACGCCGGACTCATCGAATTGCTCGTGGTCAAATTGCCGACATACTATGACGTCTGAGTTTGCAAAATACTCGACGGGCAGCAATGCCCTACCTGCCTTCAAACCCCACCAAAATTCTAAGCCCCAGAAACTGGAGCGAGTTATGCGGCCTTATGCCGGATTTCTCTGTTTGCTCCTGCTGTCAGCAAATGTCGCTGTTCGAGCAGACGACGCGCCACATACCGCTGACCAAACCTCCGCCCAGAATCCCATACTTGAACGTGGCCGCGCGGTGTATGAATCGCGTTGCGTCAGTTGTCACGGAGTCAATGGCCGTGGAACAACGAACGTTCCCGCGCCAATTTTTGGTGATCGTCCGACGTCTGATCTGGCAGATCTTGTCACACGCACGATGCCGGAAGGCTCTCCCGAAGACTGCACAGGTGACGACGCTCGCGCTGTTGCAGAATGGATGCAGCAGCAGTTTTATTCGCCCGAAGCACAGGCAAAACTCAATCCTCCGCGAATAGAACTTAGCCGACTCACCGTGTCGCAGTATCGCAACGCAATCGCAGATCTTGGCACGAGTTTCCGCTGGAGAGTCCAGCCCGGCACTGAACGCGGCTTGAAGGCGGAGTACTTTGAGAGCCGAAATTTCCAAGGCGATAAACGCAAGATCGAGCGGACTGATCCGACCGTGAATTTCCACTTCGGTGATGCCACTCCGGAAGAAGGCAAATTCGAAAAGAAGGAAGAGTTTTCAATCCGCTGGAAGGGATCGCTCATCCCCCGCGAAACAGGATGGTACGAATTCACAGTTCATACCGAAAACGGGGCTCGACTGAATGTGAATGATAATGAGACGCCATTGATTGACGCATGGGTTCGATCGGGATCAGACACAGATTTTACGGGGTCTCGATTTCTGCTTGAAGGACGCGTCTATCCTCTCGAATTGGAATGGTTCAAGTTCAAAGAGCCAACAGCGTCCATCTTACTTTCGTGGAAGTCGCCCCATGGCGTGAAGGAAGTCATTCCTGCCGCCAATTTGATTCCGGAACATTCTCCGGAAATCATGATTGTGGAAACTCCATTTCCGCCTGACGATCGTAGTTCCGGCTATGAACGCGGCACCAGCGTTTCAAAGGAATGGGATGAAGCAACGACGAATGCTGCGACTGAAATCGCTGATAAATTCGTGGTAAAACTTCCGCGACTGATTGATAATAACGGTGACCGTGATGAAAAACTGCGCACGTTTGCGTCGCAGTTTGTCGAACGAGCTTTTCGCAGACCATTGACCGATGAGTTGCGGCCGACTTACATTGAGTCTCAGTTTGCTGCGGCGAAGAGTACTGAAGAGGGTATTCGTCGCATTATTCTGCTTGCTTTGCAGTCGCCACGTTTTCTATATCGTGAGCCGACTGGTGCCGACGACCAGTTTGACCGAGCGTCCAGGTTATCTTTTGCTCTGTTGAATTCGATTCCTGATCAGCCTTTACTCGACGCTGCGAAAAACGGACATCTTGCGGACGACAAGCAGATTCGCGATCAGGCGTGGCGTTTGGTCAACGATTACCGTGGCCGCGCGCGAATGCTGGAATTTCTGCGCAGCTGGATGAATCTGGAACGCCTGCAGGAAATCGACAAGAACGCGGAAACGTTTCCGGATTTTACGCCGGAGCTGGCCGCTGACTTGCGTACTTCGCTGGAGATGATGCTTGAGCAAGCGGTTGATGCAGACTCCGCCGACTTTCAAAGGTTGCTTTTGACCGACGCGATTTTCATGAACGGTCGCATGGCAAAGTTCTACGGCGTCGATCTGCCCGAGGACGCTTCGTTTCAGGAAGTGAAGTTTGAGTCCGACAGACGCTCGGGCATCATTTCGCATCCATTCATCCTCAGCGGCTTTGCGTACATGCAGACCAGTTCGCCCATTCATCGCGGCGTCTTTATGTCTCGCGGGATTCTGGGACGCGGTGTCAAACCACCGCCGATTGCGGTCGCCCCGACCGCACCGGATCTTGCACCGGACCTGACAACTCGCGAACGTGTCACAATTCAGACGAGCCCTGAAGTGTGCGCGAACTGCCATGGCCTGATCAATTCGCTTGGCTTCGCCGTGGAAAATTTCGACGCGGTTGGCCGATTCCGCGATAAGGAAAAAGAGAAGAAGATCGATTCCGCCGGTCAATATCTGCAGCGAAATGGTGAGTTTGTGCGGTTCAATGGAGCCAAAGAACTAGCTGTGTTTATGGCTCGCAGCGAAGAAACACATCGTGCATTTGGACGACAGTTTTTTCACTATATGGTTCAGCAACCGATTCTGGCATATGGCCCGAATTCAATCGCGGAATTATCGACCTTCTTCAGAGATCACCAGTACAATATGAAGCATTTGGCAGTCGAAATCGCCTGCCGTTCCAGCGTTCATGGATGGACTCCTGATACGGAACCAGTGGCAGCCATAGAACAAAAGTAAGCTTGGCTTTTGCGGATTACAAATCATGAACAATCGACGACAGTTCCTGAAGACGCTGGGACTTGGCGCTGCGGCCATGCCGTTTATTTCCAACCTGAGTGCGTTTGCATCGCAGACTGCATTGACGTCGCGAAAGCAGCGAATCGTTGTCATGTTCAGCCCAAACGGAACCGTGCCGTGGGATTTCTGGCCGGATGAAGAAGGCGAAACATTCACGCTCAAACGCATTCTCGAACCGCTCAAGGATTTCCAGTCACGGATGTTGGTCATGCACGGCGTGTGCGACAAAGTCCGTGGCGACGGCGACAATCATATGCGAGGCATGGGCTGCCTGTTGACAGGCGTTGAGCTGTTCCCCGGAAATATCCAGGGCGGATCAGATACGCCGGCCGGCTGGGCCAGTGGCATTTCGATCGATCAGGAGATCGCCAACTTTCTGCAGTCAAAGGAAGAAACGCGGACTCGATTTGGGTCGCTGGAATTTGGCGTCATGGTGCCAGATCGCGCGGACACATGGACCCGCATGAGCTACGCAGGTGCCAACAAACCAATCGCACCGACAGACGATCCATATCAGATGTTCAAGAAGCTGTATGGACAGGTCAAAGATCGTGAAGTTCTCACGAGTGTTCTCGATAGCGTGCAGGAAGACCTGAAGCGGATCAGTAAAGTGGTCTCAGCAGCGGACAGACATTTGATCGATGAACACGCCACGTTTGTGCGATCCATGGAAGAACAACTCAAGCAGTCGCAATCCAAAAATCTGGGACACGCGGTGCCGGAACTGGAACCCGGCGTCAAAGAAGAAAACGACAACATCCCACAGATTTCAAAGATGCAGATGGATCTGATGGTGAATAGTTTTGTCAACGACTTTTCGCGCGTTGCCACGTTCCAGATTACCAATTCCGTCGGCAACCCCAAAATGCACTGGCTGG
>JAYVNW010001136.1:0-4808 GCA_043758225.1 Candidatus Kuenenia sp.
CGCAATGGACCCCGGCAGTCAGGTTTTGGATTTCTGCGCCAACAATTTTTCCTGTTGTAACATGGCAATTCACACAACGATGCATTTCGTCTCCGTGAATAACATTTCCAAAATAGGACATGCTCAGGTCGGGCTTGGACTGTGTCTGTCCGGGCGTAATTCCCGTGTGTTCGCCATTTCGAAACCACGACATGCGGTGTTCAACAGCTACGGTTTCTGTGCCACCTTGCAGGAGTGTAAGAAACGTTACCGCATGCTTTCCGGAACCGACGGCAAAATTCAGCGGGAAAAATCGCCCTGAAAAGCGTTCTTCCAACTTCACTGCGAGCCCTTCCTTATTAAACCGATACCGATACTCACCGTAGCTGTCACCGGCGAAGTGAGAATTGCCGTCAAAGGTTCGTGCTTCTTCCGAATCGAGTGTTTTCGCAAACGTCCGCGAATGTGGAGCGATCATATGAGATTGATGAATATCCGCATGACACTCGGCACATTTCTGATGTCCAGTAAATCCAGTTGTAGCGGAGTCCCGTTCCAATACTGGACTTTTTCGATTGTCGCTTGAAACCACTTGCGGCAATGCCTGTGGACGCATGTAAATCCAGCTGATCAAACCTGATATCGCCACGATGAGGCAGCAAATAATCCAGATTCGTACCGGTTTGCCCATCGTTGAGTTACTTTGCGACAAGGGAATACGCAATTGAGCGACACGAAATCAAGTTTAACATGACAGCCCATGCATCTCAATCTGCCCTCGGCAGAAGTGACTGCTGCCAATGATTCCCAGGTACCAATGATTCCCGTGGGAGTTGATTTTGTGTTGCAAACTTCTTCGCTATGTGAAGCCTGGCAATTTCACAACGCACGCGCAATAGTGCTCACGAATTTTTCCCGGATTTCGCTGCGACCACATCAACTGCCGTGCCGAACACGATTGGACCGACATTACCTTTCTTCGGCGAACCTGGAAATAGAAGTTAGATTTTTTAGGAAATCTTGTTGGCCACAGAAACTGGCTTCTCTGTTCTGAAAAGGAAGTACCAAGCTGCCGCAAGCACCAATGCTGCCATGCTCCAGATCTTCCATTTTTCCGTAGGGCGCACAGGTCGTGAAAGTCCCTTTGCTTCGGGCGTATATAACGATTCATTTTGCTCTGCAGCCTTAATTTCGAGTCGTTCAACGACAGTCTGAACGCCATTATCTGTCTGGACTGCTCTGACAGGGATAGAATGTCCGTTCCATTGATCATACTCTACTGTGCACGTGACACCCTTTGGATTGGGCTTTTCCGGACGTCCAAACCAGTACTGATACTGTGTGATCAATGGTACCGATTCTTCCATCCGCCAACGCAGTGTGCCATGGGCCGGGATGGCGTTCGCGCCATCCTCGGGCTTAAAAACCCAATCTAATTGTAATTCATTGGGTGGTTCGACGCTGGCAGTGGGCTCTGAAAATGTCATCCCTGGACGTCCCACAAAGTCCGCGAGCGTCAATTCCAAAACGTGGCTATTGGAAGACAGCAACAGATTCTGGGCAAATCGTGACCCTTCAATGCTCATTTCCGCTGCATCATCGAAACCAAGCCGGTCATAGGCACACCCGCCTGGTGGGCGTTCGATCGTGGAGAACCAAAAATCTCGGTCCCGCTGAATACTAAATGTTTGTTCCCCGCTGACATCAAGACACCACAAGTCATCGCGCAATTGCATGTATGTGAGTTCGCGTTCCGAGATGACTACTGAACCGGGTCTCGTGAGTCTCACTGAGGCTCTCCATGCGACGCCATTGAATCGTTTCAATAGTGCGCTCGAGCGTACAGAAAGTTGTTGCTTTGCCTCAGGCAGACTTGGCAGTTCAGTAAGTGCATTATCAATGCTCAACATCACGACCGGAATGACGAAAATAGCCCCGATCGAACTGGACAACTGCCACATTTTTGATGCACCCCGAGTATGATTGAAAACAATCGACTGACTTTAAAATTCGTCCAGAACGTCATTTCCGGCGCGGGTTCCTATTGCGGCGAGTACATCAGCGTCCGTATCGAAAGAGAGCTTTCTGCCGCTTCCATCTGCGAGCGAAACATTCAGAAAACCCGCATGACGGCTTCGGAACATTTGCGAACTGGCCGGACCAATGTCGCTGCCGATCTCCAGTGAACCGAAATGCACCAGGGAGACGGCGCCGCACAAGAATGAATGCTTGTGAGTGATCTTGTCCGGTGAAGTCCTTGATGCCTCGCCCAGCACTTCTCCCAGAAGCAGTGTGTTAGAAAGTCCATCAGTGATATCTCGAGGTCCGACCTGAGAACGAGAGTAGAAAATACCAGGATTCGTCCCAATCGCGGTCTCGCCGTTGTGCCCGTTGTTCCCGTCGCAGCCGAGATAATTGGTCCAGCTGTTGAATACGGGAGCGCTGTCTGGCACAGCCCATGGATATTGTACGGCCAGTATTGTACCCTCTCCGCCGATCACGAAATCCGATGGACAACGAAAAACGGCAACGAAGGACTGATCGGCGATGGCTCGACTACCAGGGTCAATGAACCAAGCTGGACCGCCGGAATCAGACGGGAAGGAAAAACGGGCCGAGCCAAGCGATTCGTACACTGCCGCTTGGTCAAGATGTGGCAGAAGAAATCCCAAATGTCCGACCCAACTTCTGGACATAAAGTCATCGGGATCGGAAGCGTCACCACCCACGTGCCCCGGCGGAAATCGTCGATACACACCTTCAAAACTATGACAGCCAATCGCCAATTGACGAATATGATTTTGACACGTCGCAACCCGAAAAGTCTCCCTTGCGAACTGGACGGCGGGGACAATCAAACTGACTAGCACAGAAAGGATCCCCATCACCACCACGAGTTCCAAGACTGTAAAGCCACTCAAGTGACCATGATAATTCGAAGATCTCGGAAATTGCATGGTTCACTTCCCTTAATTCGTAATCACTACGTTTGCTACAGCCTTCAACCCCGACACCGGAGGGTCCGTGAAAAATGCCAAATGCAACGCGAAATCTGCAGGAGAGTCAGATGCTGCGACTCTGAACGGGATTCGTTCATTCGTCCGGTTGCGAATGATTAGTGGAAGTGCTGCTGTCGTGGCACACTTATAGCCTGTCTCACAAGCCGTCACTGTCACATCGACGTCACCATTGTTCTTTAGTTCGACGAAGAACGTCCCTGTTTCGCCGCAGGCCATTTCGACAAAAATGTCACCAGGTCCCATTTCGACAACCGGCTGCTGGCGATTAATAACCATCCTCAGGCTGCCCAATGCTCCAACAACAATCAGGGCCATCAGAATCGATTTCGCAAATCCCATGATCGCCCTTAGTTAGCAAAAAATGAATGACAATAGGGCTGTGTGTTTCGCATCATCCCCAAATTCTAGTTGCAGCAGATGTCACCTGCAGTCACATCCGTTGGTCGCTGTCTGGCAAGTCTTGCCGGCGGCACATGAAGCGCCAGCAGTTGCTTGGTCACACGTCAGTCCGTCGGCGGGATCTGGAACGCAGGCCGTAAATACCGGTGGAGCCGCCTTCTGAGCGAACGCCTCGCTAACACCAAAAAAGGCACATCCTAGACATGTAATGATGACACACCTCTCGAAAAAACGCTTCATCAAATAATCTCCTTTACAGTTCTTTACCGAGTCCCACTGTGTCCTTTGCACGCTGCCTAGGCTGGTGGTACAGCGTAGAATATCTGAGGGGGGGGGCAAGTGAAGTTCCCGAGGAATTTGAAAAAATCGGTCGAGAATTTTAGAGGTATGATTGGTCGGGGAAAATTGGAAATCGTCAAGTCTGTTTGGATGTCTGTTTGGATGGCCCCGATGACACCCCAACCGGGCTGCGGCCAACCAACGTTGACTTCAAAACCCGCGTGATCGGCGGTTTCCGGTTCACGACATTGTGTACGCCCGTCATGGGCATGAGTTTGTTGGGTTAAAGTCCCCTGTGTGAGACTGGGAGTCTCAAAGAGGTCAATTTACCAAATGACAACTCCGATTGACAAAGCACGAGACGAGGGCAACTGCGTCGGAGCGATCCGAGGTGGGGAGGAAGCCTGCGAAGATGTGCGTAAACACCGGGTTTGTCGCGGCCGCTTCGGCTGCAGTTCGCCACCCGGACTTCTTCACGTCCAATCTGCGAGGCTACGAACAGAAACGTCCTATAAGGCCGGATGGGTCGGGGGAGTGAGCACAACATCACGAAGCCGTTCCCAACACCTGCAGCGCATACTTTCGTGCAAGCCGGTCGGGCGAATGAACATCAAATGCCCCCCAATGTTTGCACTATCGTTGGCGACGTGCACTGATGGCCCTTACCCGATTTCGAGGCATTCGTACGCACTCGCGAAGTCAAAGCCTATAAGTTACGCCAACTTTCTCTGGCACTGCACAATTATGCATCGTTGCACGGAGTCCTGCCGCCTGGTTCGCAAATTCAGGATTTCAACGCGCCCCCTGGATATTCGAAGTCGTTTGGGTGGACCGTTGCGATTCTTCCTTTCGTGTAAGAATCACAGATATTTGAAAAGTTGGATTTCAATCTCGACTGTCAAATCCATCAACGTGAATTGACAAAACGGAACGTGAATGCGTTCATATGCCACTCAGATCCGCAAGCTGGCATACCAATCGATTGGAGACCTCCAGAAGGCCCAAAACCACCTGACGGTGCATATTTCGAAGGTGGCTGGGGAACATCGAATTACTTTGGTATTTCGGGAATCAGTGGTATGCAACCCGTGATTTCTGTGGATGATTGCGACCGTTTTGACAAACTCACGG
>JAYVNW010001137.1:0-1869 GCA_043758225.1 Candidatus Kuenenia sp.
GATTCTGTTCCCTGGATCGTCAAAGTTTTGCTGATTTGCACTGGTGAGCTAAGCTCGTAGACATCCGGAGACACCAAAGTCAAGGTATCGCCGCTTACAAGTTCGTCCTGCCAGCCAGACTGAAAGTCTCTTACAACTGTTTCGCGAGCGGCACGAATGGTTTCTTCCACTTGGGGCATTCCGGAATGCGTCCCTGCTCCCGATGTGGATGTTTTATTAGTATCCTGCGCAGGAAGATCAGCCATCGCTTCTGGTCCTGCGAGCGATGCGGTCGCATCTTTAGCCTGTTTAGACACGTCCTGAATGCTGGCTGCTTCAGTGGGTGCGGTCACTGTTTCAGGAAGACCCGGAGGACCTTCCTCCGGACTGACACCCGAAAGTTCACCTTTTTGATCAGACTCCACCCCTGCGGATAATTCACTTCGACCAGACGGCGGAGTTGCGTCTCCTTCTGCAGGGCTGCCTGTTACCTTTGGTTGCGAGGGCACGTCGATAACAATTGTTTCGACTCCCGGCAGGCGATCTGCCAAGAGCTGAATCCCAATATAGATCCCACCGAGTACCAGAGCCGCCATGACCGGAATCAAAAATGCCAGACTGATTGTGGAGTGTTCGCGAGGTGTATGCACAGCTGTTCTATGGTCAGCATGCCTTTCACTCAGTTCGAGGTCACTGTCAACTTTTGGGGGCGGCGCTGTCGGAGTGTTCGGCATCGGCGTTGTGGCCGACGATCCACCCGGAGACAGCTTGATGGCGCTGGCCGAGATTACAGTTCCATCGTCGATGTTCCCACAGACGGTTGCCAAGGACTGCAGAAACGCAGCTGCGTCCTGAAATCGGTCTTCTTTCTTACGAGCCGTCAAACGAGAGATCAGCGAGACAATCGCGGGCGAGATATCCGGATTGCTGTCGGAAACGCAGGGGAGTTGGCCGGAAATATGCCCCAGCATCTTTGCGGTGGCATGCCGATCCGCAAATGGTGCGGCACCAGCCAGCATATGGTACCAGGTGCATCCGAGCGAATACAGATCTGAACGCTGATCGACTTTAGAAGAATCCTCGCATTGCTCCGGACTCATGTAATCAAGCGTTCCCAGGACCGAATGGTCGCCCGTAATCTGATCGTCGGATTTCTGACGAGCGAGGCCCAGGTCGAGAATCTTGATATTGTTTCCGTCCATAACAAGATTCGCGGGCTTGATATCCCGATGAATCACTCCATGCTGATGCGCGTGTTGCAATCCCTCGGCAATCTGCCGAACCAGGCTCAAGGATTTTTCAACGGAAAACGGTCCCTGCTTTTTGATGATGTCATAAATGTTCCGGCCATCGACGTACTCCATCACAATAAAGTGCGTGTCACCTTCCTGGTTGACGTCAAACACCTGCACGATATTCTGATGCTTCAGCTTTGCGGCTGATCTCGCTTCACGGTAAAAACGCTTGACAGCGTCATTGTCAGTGGTGCCCTGGAATGGAAGAACCTTCAGAGCCACACGACGCTTGAGATTTACGTGCTCCGCCAGATAGACGACGCCCATGCCGCCTTCGCCAATGCGATCCAGAATACGACAGCCACCAAGAAAGAAACCCGCAAAGTGACCCGCCAGCAAGCGCTTCGCCTGATAACGTGTCAGATGCCCCCGAGAAATAAGGAATAGCGCAATGTCCTTGGCCGTCGCCGGCTCTGTTTTTTTTGATTCCTCGAAGTTCGAGATCTCCGCCTTGAGAAGGTCGCGATCGAGTAATTTGGATTTCAGGATCGTCTGCTCGAACTGCTTTACATCAACCGTTGCCATGATGGGTCTGTCCTCTGCAAAAACACAACTCGTTGACAACTTCTCAGGTCATTTACGAAAGGAAGGAAAT
>JAYVNW010001138.1:0-6965 GCA_043758225.1 Candidatus Kuenenia sp.
ACAGCTCGCGTAATCGCCTGACGAATCCACCATGTGGCATAAGTCGAAAACTTATAGCCGCGACGGTACTCGTATTTTTCGACGCCACGCATCAGTCCAGCATTGCCTTCCTGAATCAGGTCCAGGAAGCTCAAGCCGCGATTACGGTATTTCTTGGCGATTGAAACCACCAGACGCAGGTTGCCGCCGGAGAGTTTCTGCTTGGCATCTGTCCAACCATCCAGTCGCTTCTTTAGTTCGCGGCAACGTTTCAGGAATTGATCAGGATTCTCCATCAGCATTTGAACGTACTCTTCGAGCTCTCGTTCAAGGGCCATGCGTTCTGAATCAGCAGTCTTCATACCACGCAGGCAGGAGATTTCGTCCTGCAACTGCTCGATTCGTTCGCCAATCTGCAACATGCGTTTCAGTACTGGCTGCAGGCGATGAGTACGTACACTCAATTCTTCACACAGGCTGCACATCTTGCGACGTCGCAGCCGCAGCGATTCAGCCAGCGTCGATTTTTCTTTTGAGCTATCTGGCAGGTCACGCCATTTGAAAAACTCTTCTTTGTTCACTTCCATCAAATGACGAAGAGTACGCAAGTTGATTTCCATGCGGCCTTCGATCTGTTCCTTACGAACTTCTTCGGTTTCCGAAGTTCGCAAAGTTCGTTCGAATGGCAATTCGCCACGACGTACCTTTTCAATCGTTTCAACTGCGATATTCAGCGCAAAATCAGATTCCAGCATCTGACGACGCATGCGTTTGCGAGTGATCTCAATCTGCTTGGCAAGAAAGATTTCACGATCGCGTGTCAGCAGCGGGATGTTGCCCATCTGGCTGAGATACATACGAATCGGGTCACGAGACGACAGCGCGGATGTTTCCGGGCCGAGCAATGCGCGAGCAGCCTTCTCGGCCTGCGCCAGTTTTACTTCTTCGCCGACCGGTTCTGGTTCGAGCGAAATATCAGGGTCTTCGATAAAGCCCAACCCGAATTCATCAAGGGCCATGATCAGGTTATCGACCATGATGGGATCGCCTCCCTCATCCGGTAACCAGGCATGCGCCTGCTGTACCGTGACAAACCCTCGCTTCTTCCCTGCCTCGATGATCGCCTTCAATCCCAAGTCCAGACGATACACGCGATTCCCCTTCCAAGAGTTCCAGTCCTGAACAGCGTTCACACGATGCTGTTCAAAATGGCGGAGCGCTAAACGCTCCCATTGCCTTTTCGAGTGTTCGTGCCTCTTCGGTGAGACACACATTTGCATCAGCACACCGCTGATACAATCAAATGTTGCGTCAGTAAATGTCTGACGCGATCCAAAATCTTTGATCAGCAAATTGCTGACATTGTTCAATCACAGATCGATCCGATTTGCACGGCGTACGTTCCATTGTTCTTAGCCACCCAGCATACCCACGAATCTGAAAAATCAATCGACCCAGCCGACAAAAAAATAAGGTTCGGAAAACGTTGCTGTGATTCAACCATCCTGGTCCATCAGCCAACGAACTCCAAACCTTGCCAAAAGCCCTTAATTTCTTGCCAGCGACGGATTATTCGCTTCAGACCCCGTTTACGTCAACGTCTTCACCCAAATGTTTGGCCTGTTTCCAGGGCAGAAATTGAATTCTCTGGTTTTCAATTTTGAAAGAAGTTGCAGAGAACTTTCTTGAATTGCACTCCCCTGCTTGTTGCGTGCAACATTTTGACGACGGCAGGACATCTATGCCAACTCATCTCGATGTTGACCTTGCTTGAAGTATTTTACCCACGTTGACTTCAGAAATGAACAACGAATTGCAGCAATCGCAACGGGTGACTGGCAGGAGTGTCAATCTTGGTTTACATCGGAGAATTGCATATTCGCTGTTTTTTTAAGGATTTTGAAGACATAGTAGCTGCCGTGATACGGACGATATGGACTCTGTTTCATAGGAGTTGCCAACACCTGTGGAGCTTTCCCGCTTGAACAGGATTTTGCAGGAAGATCATCCACAATGATCATCAACGAATTGAAGCGACGGTCGTCGAATTACCGCGATGCAAAAAGCAGACCAAGAATGCCGAGACCGTAGAATGAGTATTCCACGTCCGCTTGCTGGTCCCAGCTCGCGCCGCGAAAACCACCCTCCGGCAATTCCAGGGAAGTCGTGACCCAGTCGAGAATCTTATCCGGTGATATCAGATCTCGACGCCCCAGATCGTGGGCTGTCAGCAAACCGGTGAAGGTGGACAAACCATCCGCAAACGGGATTCGAGTATTCGCCTGAAAGCCGCCTTCGGTGCTGACAACGTCCGTGAGAAATCCCATCACGTCGTCCGCGATGTCTGGTTCTATCGCGTTCAATTGTCGAAGCAACGCGACAGCGGCCGCAGTCGGATTTGTGCCGCTGCGTTTCATCGGCGCAATCTCAACAAATCCTCCGTCTTCTCGCTGACGATCAAACAGAAACTGCACCATCGCATTGCGACGCGGCATCTTTTGTCCGAGCAGTTCATATGTCAACGCCACAAGGAACGATTGATAAGTGCTTCCCAGTGCACCTTCGTTCGACTTTGCATATCCTCCGTCAGACGTCCGATTGGCCTCAATCAATGCGATGACTTGCGGAACAAAATCGGATGGCAGTGCTGCAAGCAAATCAATTCCATCCGACGTCTGCACAACCAGAGCTGAATACAGCCAACTCAGCAAGTCAATCACTCCCAGCTTGAGCGGATCAATCGTTCGCAGGTACTTTGCAAGTTTGCGACAGCACACTGGGTCCAATCCGCCGCTCACAGCGAGGGCTCGCGCTGCGAAGCCTGTATAATAAAGGTCCGCGTCG
The DNA here is from genome assembly GCA_043758225.1 of Candidatus Kuenenia sp. GTDB lineage: Bacteria > Planctomycetota > Planctomycetia > Planctomycetales > Planctomycetaceae > SXXK01. The sequence continues at coordinate 2,824 of JAYVNW010001138.1, forward strand.
CCTTCGCGGCCTCTGAAGCCGCCACTGTCTGTCTGTTGCGACAACAAGAACCTGCGATGCCGCTCAATGCGTTCGGCGGAGATTTTCGTCAGGCCTTTCGCAACGCGATCGGCAAGTTGAATCAGATACATGAATTTAGAACTAGCCACAATTCGAAAACGAGATGAACGCCGAACTGAGAATATTGATTCGACGAAATAACGAGGACGCTTGAGAAGCTTTCATTTGACCAGATTGCGAAACTCATTCAAACTCCATGGAGGATGCTTATTCCTCGATTTGGTCTGAATTGCAACACGGATTGGTGTCTGCGATCATGGCCCGCGCAGTGGGGAATTCTATTCCTCCACCGATTCGTTACCAGGAGAAAGAAGTTGATTTCCGCCTACGATTTTCCGCTGTGGCTGTCTTTTGCCGCGTTTCTGCTGCCTGTGGCTTTGGCCGCTGTGACTTCAGACGCTCAGGTCAATGACGATGCTCCTTCAACGGTTGTACCGTCCGATCAGACTCAAAACGCTCCGATTGTAATTGGCCATCGTGGAGCATCAGGGTATCTGCCGGAACATACTACCGAATCCGCTGTACTGGCTCATGCGATGTTGGCGGATTACATCGAACAGGACGTCGTGCTCAGTAAAGACAGCATTCCAGTCGTGCTGCATGACCTGATTCTGGACGATGTCTCTAACGCGTCAAGTGTGTTTCCCGACCGCAAACGAGCCGACGGGCGTTGGCACGTGATGGACTTCACGTTGGATGAACTTAGAAAACTGAAGCTTACGGAACGGCGTTCTCCCGGTCGGCCATGGAAAGACAAAGGCACTCGGTTTCCATTGGAGACCGGTGGCTTCCATATTTCGACGCTCGCCGAACATCTGCAACTGATTCAGGGGCTCAATCAATCCCGCCCCCACCACGCTGGGGTTTATGTTGAAGTCAAAGATCCTGCATCTCATCACGCTGTCGGACTGGATGCATCGAAAGCGATTCTGGAAGTACTTTGCCAATATGGCTATGATTCTGCCGAAGATCGCATCTATCTGCAATGTTTCGATGAAGCCGAAGTGCGGCGACTGCGAAACAAACTGAAGACGCAGATGTTGATTATTCAGCTTCTCAGTCAACCGGCGGATGCTGCGAAGCTGAAGGAGATTGCCAAGGTCGCCGACGGTGTTGGCGTGCCGCTCAATCATGTGGTGACGGGTCGGGATCAGGAAGGTGTCCCGCAGGTTACAGAACTTGTCCACAACGCACATGCCAACGGATTGCAGGTCCATGTCTGGACCTTTCGCACCGACGCCCTGCCCTCGTTCGTAGAATCCGCCAATGAATACTTAGAGTGGCTTGTGGTTGCTGGCGGAGTCGACGGAATCTTCGCCGATCAGCCGGATGTCGTTGTACAGTGGCGAACAACTCGCCGACAGCAGGTCAATGGCGGCAGCCAATTTCATTTGCTTAATGAACACCGCAAAGACAGGTCACAAGCGGAAAAATGACACGATTCAGAGAATGCTGTGCTCATGAATCTGTAAGTCATGAAACTTTGTTCCTGCCGAAAGACATCAATCGTTCCTCAACGAAAGTTCCTCGCCTTCGGATCAATCTGCTCCAGCATCTCGCTCACATCATCCAGCCGCTCGCAAACGACATGAATCACATCGCCTTCTCGCTGCAGTCGACCGGTTGCCATCATCACGGTGGCAAATCTGGCTGTCTGTCGGAAATGTTGCCAGACGGACGGGAACACAACAAGATTTACAACGCCAGTTTCATCCTCCAGCGTCACAAATGTAATGCCGTTCGCAGTTGATGGTCGTTGCCGCATTAGCACCAGCCCCGCGACTTTGACGCGCCGATCCGGCGTCATCTCAGACAACTGTTCTGCAGTGACAGCACGCAGTTGAATGAGGTGTTCTCTCAGAAAACTGACGGGATGTTTTCTCAGAGTCAATCCTGCGGATGAATAGTCTTCAACGACCTGGTCCTGGGCCGACATTTCCGGCAGTTCGGGTGCTGGATCGCTGGACGCTCCGGCTTCTACATTATCAAACAACGGCAATTGCTCGCGCGCTGGCAAAGACTTCCAGTACGCCTCACGCCGTTCGAGTTTCAGGGATGCAAACGCATCAGCTCGTGACAACAATTGAAGTGTGGTGCGATTGAATTGAGTCCGTTGAGCAAACTCTTCAAACGATTGAAACGCCCCGCCCTTTTGACGCGCAGCTTCAATCTGTCGTCCGTGTTCTTCCGAAAAACCTCGCAGCAGACGAAAGCCCAGTCGGAGAGCGAAGCGTTCGTCAACATGCCGAAACCGCCTTGGCACACTATCACCATCGATCGCTTCCAGCGTGCAGTCCCAATCGCTGTAACTGACGTCCGGAGGCAGGATCCCGACGCCATGTTCACGAGCATCACGCACCAATTGAGCCGGCGCATAAAATCCCATCGGCTGACTGTTGATCAATGCTGCTGCAAACACGGCCGGATGATACCGCTTGATCCATGCTGATACATACACCAGCAATGCGAAACTTGCCGCGTGGGATTCCGGGAATCCATATTCACCGAAGCCGCTGATCTGCTTGAACACACGTTCCGCAAAATCCGCGTCGTAACCGCGTTCAGTCATTCCATTCACGAGCTTTTCATGAAATTTTGCGATCACGCCGGTCTTCCGCCACGCACCCATCGCGCGTCGCAGTTGATCGGCCTCGCCCGGAGTAAATCCGGCCGCGACAATCGCCAGTCGCATCGCTTGTTCCTGGAAGATCGGAACACCGAGCGTCTTGTGCAGCACCGAACGCACGGCTTGATCAGGATAATCCACCGGCTCTTCACCTGCACGGCGTCGCAGATACGGATGCACCATGTCACCCTGAATCGGCCCCGGTCGAACGATCGCCACTTCGATCACCAGATCGTAAAAACAATGCGGTTTCAATCGCGGCAGCATGCTCATCTGAGCCCGACTTTCGATCTGAAACACGCCAATCGTGTCCGCCGCGCTGATCATGTCGTAAACAGCCGGATCTTCTGACGGGACATTTGCCAGCGTCAGACTTCTGCCATGATGTTTTTCTACCAGATCAAACGCGCGACGAATGCAACTCAACATCCCAAGCGACAAGCAATCGACCTTCAAGAGTCCCAATGCATCCAGATCATCTTTGTCCCACTGAATTACGGTACGGCCCGGCATCGATGCGTTTTCGATCGGCACGAGTTCGCTCAACAGACCTCGTGACATCACCATGCCACCGGAATGCTGTGACAGATGGCGTGGAAATGTCAGTAGCGAGTTCAGCAGGTCCAGCATCTGCTGTCCCAACAGCGACTGTGGATCGATGCCGCCTTCCCGCATGCGTTCCGGAAACTGCTCACGGTTATCGACATGCTCCATCTGATTGGCGAGCTTATCAATACGGTCATTCGACAACGCGAGCGCTCGCCCGATATCCCGAATAGCCGAACGCGGCCTATACGTAATCACGGCTCCAGTCATTCCAGCTCGATCACGTCCGTAGCGTTCGAACAGGTACTGCAAAACCTCTTCACGACGTTCATGTTCGAAATCGATATCGATGTCCGGAGCTTCATTACGTTCGCGACTAATAAATCGTTCAAACAAAACGTCGATGCGACTCGGATCAACGGATGTAACTCCGAGACAAAAACAGACCACCGAGTTCGCCGCCGACCCACGTCCCTGACACAAAATCTTGCGCTCACGAGCGAAACGCACCAGGTCATAAACCGTCAGAAAATAGGCTTCATAGCGCCGCTCTTCGATCAGCGTCAGTTCGTGATTGATCAGATCTCGAACTTTCTGCGGGATACCTTTCGGATAACGTTGTGCTGCTCCGTCCCATGCGAGGTTGCTGAGGTATTGAATCGGCGTAACGTGATTCGGGAACAATTCTTCGGGATACTCGTAACGAAGCTCGTCGAGAGAAAACGTGCAGCGATTTGCGACTTCCACAGACCGCTCGATAATGGCCGATTCACGATCGAACAGAGTCAGTAATTGTTGGCCGGACTTCAAGTGCCGTTCGCCATTCGGAAACAATTCATGTCTCAGCGATTGCAAACTTGCCGCATGCCGAATAGCCGTCACAACATCATGCAGAGCCCGCCGCCGCGCG
>JAYVNW010001139.1:0-2663 GCA_043758225.1 Candidatus Kuenenia sp.
CTTGGCAACTGTCTGCAACTGTTCACCAAGTCCGTTCTTCGGGTACGTGACACTGGATGCATATGACTTCACCGATGAACTCAATCGTTCGCTCGCGGCAATGGCGGAACTTGTACTGGACTGCACGAAGTTGAGTAAATCATTGCCGTCGCCTCGACGTGCTGCTGTCAGTTCTTCCACAGCCTTACGGAACTGCGAGTCATCGGTGCCCTGCAGACGAAACTGTTCCAGCGATCGGATTGAAGGCACACGCACATCTCGCGACATCAATGCAAAAGGTTGTTTGTCATGTCCAAGATGCAGGGCAGTTGGATCACCGCCGTTACCGTTTGCCGTTTGTTCCAGCATGCGGCCCAGCCATCCGTCGGTTCGATTCTCCTTGCTGCGTTGGCAGGTGTGCCAGATATCCATCGATTCGAAATGCGATCGATTCGGATCAGGATAACCGACGCCCTGAATGATCGCCAATCGCCCGGCTTCCAGTAGATCGGCAAAGCCTCGCAGTGACGAATGAAACGCCAAGCCATCCGCAATCTCCAGCGCGGCGTCCTTGGCAACAGCGAGTTTCGGACGCAGTCTGCGATAGACTTCATCGCCGACGGGAATCACGGTGTTCAATCCATCGTTGCCACCTTGCAGTTCGATAACGACGAGAATTCGATCCGATTTACTGTGCTCAGCCGCCGCCTGCAACGCCGACGGCGCAAGACCACCAAAGCTGAGCACGGCTGAACCGGCAACCGAAGATCGAAGGAAACTGCGTCGCGAAAAGTGAGGCATGAAGCTGGCTCCTGATAGAAAGCTTTGCTGGACAATTCGAATCGTACCATTGTTGCGGCATTTGAAGTAGGCAGGACCGAGGCCGCCGCCGATGCCGGAACAGTGCAAACCGAATCTCTGGTTTGGACAGTTTTTTGATGGAATGAACCAGATAACAAGGCCGACGTTTCAGAAGCACCGCAGTTTCCTCGGTTCGGCCTACTCACTCGTTGACCATCTTATAGGAACACTGGTAGACTGATCTCACAGGAGACACAGTCCATGCCAACATCTACACAGGAATTGCAAAGTTTTCAGAAGTACGCTGCTGCGCGCATTCAGAACGGCGGAGCGAAGCTGGAACTTGACGATCTGCTTGACGAATGGAAGCACCAGAATCCTGATCCTCAGCAACTTCAGGAAGATGCACAGGCCGTCAAGGCTTCACTAAACGACATCGAACGCGGCGAGACCGGAATTCCAGTTGAGGAAGTCATCGCCGACATACGAGCCAAATATAATCTGACCAGCGACTCATGAAGCATCATCGCATTCGGATTCTTCCCCGTGCAGTCGCAGACCTGGACAGAATTATTGGCTGGATCTGCACATCACAATGGATGCACATCACAAGGGATGGCTCCGACTATCTGTGGTGACCACCTAGGTTGCACAAAAGTCCCTTGCACTTGAACGTTGACCTCTGCGGTTCCGGCGGCCGTTTCTCCGCCGACCTCTTGCCTGAGCCAGATTCGTCTAGATATCGCGGAGTTGTAAAGCATATATTTCAGCGATGCTGGTTGTTCTGCATCGAACGTAATCTCGGGCGTATCCGTTCTGAGCAATCCCGGCTGTTTGGTCGAATTTTATTGAATCGTGAGCCGAAACCGCGCAGACAACGAACCGGCAGTGTTTACATGGAGATAGTTCATGCTGAAGAATTCAGGCAAATGGCTCACTGAGTGGGCGTTGCTGTGGAGCATACTCAATTGCGGAATCTGCTTCGCGCAGGAAGTTGATGGTTTCGTTCATCCGGCGACTGTCGTTGCACGCGGAGGTGGCGTCGATATCACTGCCGGAAAAATGCTTGTCCAGCAGGGCTACAATCTGAACGAATGGTGGCAGGGTGAAGGTACGGATGCTGACACACAACGCGTGGTCAAGGAACGCATCCTGACTCTTGTGAACGAAGCCGTCCGTACTGAATTGCTGCAAAAGGCAATGGTCGATATGCAGGCACGAGGCGGAAAAGAAAAGTTAGCATCGACTCGCCCGACGCTTGAGTACATGGAACCTATTTTTCGACAAGAACTGGTAAGGAAATACAGAATCGAGGAATGGATGGCGGGCGCGCCAGAGGCGAACAACTACATCACAGAATGGCTTGCGACTCGAGTTGCGGCAAAGATTATGGCTGGGCTAATCGCAAAAAAATGGTATCGACAGCCGGAACGAAATGCTGAAGCCTTTGCCTATTGGGAATCGCATCAGGACGAATTCAAAGTCCTGACAACAGGCACGTGGGACCAAATTCGCTTACCCAAAGACAGTCCGAAGATCCCGGAGTTCGAGAGACTGTTCAGTGCAGTCGCCGTAGACGAACGCCAGATGTCCCCTCTGAGCCGAGAGACGTTTCGTCAATACGGGGAGCGGATCACTTCGGAATTTCCACATCCGAAAATTCACCCTCTAATCCCGAAAGTGTTCGAGAAATCACGTGTCGGTGATCAGCATCGAATCCCTATTGGTAACCAACTGGTATACTTGCGGCTGGAACAGGCAGAGTACCGAAATGGTAGTTATGACGAGGTTGCACTTGCAGTCAAAGATCGATTGGCTATGGAAAATGAAAAAAAGATTGTTAACACTCTCTTCAGGGCAAGCGAACCAACGACTCGTGTTGG
>JAYVNW010001140.1:0-2610 GCA_043758225.1 Candidatus Kuenenia sp.
CTCGCTGCACACCGTCAGAACCGCGGCATGTTCCCGTCGCATGGGTGAAGTCATACGGCGAAGGCAAAGTGTATTTCAACAACCTTGGCCACAATGAAGCCACATGGCAGGACAAGCGATTTCTGAATTCGATCACGGCTGGCGTGAAATGGATGCGTGGCGAAGTGGAAGCCGACACTACGCCAAATCCTGAACTCAGCAAATCCCAGGAAGAAGCCGCGAAAGCTGCCGCTGCTGCAAAGAAGTAACGCAGTTGCGTTAAAACCTGCTGACTCGGATTGATTTTGTTTTACAAAATGCAGCCCTCACGCTCCGTCGTGATAATGGCGGCAAAGACAAGTCTGTTATTTGCTATCTGATGTTAAAATCTCTTATTGCGTCTCCGACCGGGGGGCGTACGAAATATTGGAACCACTTGCGTGATGTTCTTCCACCTCGCCAGACTTTCGCGACTCGTCGTCACTGGCAAAGATCGTGCAAAATATCTGCACAACTTCTGCACAAATAACATCAAAGAACTGCCCAGCGGAAAATCCTGCGAAGCATTTTTCTGTGACGTCAAAGCCCGAATCATTGCTCATGGCTACGTTCTTGTATTCGACGACTGCCATGAAATCTGGATGTTGGCGGGTGATGAACCGGGCATCCTGAAACATCTCAATCGCTACATCATCACCGAAGATGTTACGATCGAATCCGCGACCGAAGAAACGTCGGCCTTCGCTGCCATCGGGTCAGCATGCTCGCAATCATTGCTTGCTGCTGCCGGTGTTGCAGATAATGCGAACAAAGCAGATAGCCGTCTGAATGAACGGTTGAGCTGCATAAAACTCACTTCGCAAAACGGCACTGCAGTCGCTTTCGACATCGCCGCGATGTCTGTTTCCTGGGCAGACACTCCGGTGCTGTGGCTCGCGACACCAAAAGATTCGAACGTTGTCATATCAACGGGTAACAACGTTTCCGCTGCTGAATCGCAGTTCGAACAACTCCGAATCCGCGAACGATTCCCGATCATTAATCAGGACATGTCGATCGAGAATATGGCACCGGAAGCCGAACGCAACGCCAGCGCGATCAGCTACGTCAAAGGTTGCTACCTTGGTCAGGAACCAATCGCTCGCCTGGACGCCATGGGCCACGTCAACCGTGCGTTGAGATGCGTGGAATCGAACGCATCTGCAGCACAACTCATGGGTACCAGCATCCTGTCAGAAGGTGACTCCACCATAGGGATGGTCACTTCTGCAGCCAGCACAGACCATGGTTCTATTGGACTGGCAATGCTTCGCACAAACGTTTTTGAGAAACCTCTCCACGTAATTGTCGATGGCCAAAGCGTGGCCATAGGGAAAGCTGCAGAACTAAAGTCATAAGTTATGAAGCTGACTCTCAAAATCATTCTTCTGATGCTGGTCGTCGCCTGTGGACTGGTCGGCATCAGTGGTTATCTGTCTGTGCAGCGCGAGATTGCATTCTTTGAAGAAGAAATGACGGCGCGTCATGCGAGATTGGTCGCTGCCGTGCAACCGATGTTGCTGGATGCGTGGCGGTCGGCTGGTCGAGGCGGAATGTTACGCTTCGTCGCCAGCATCGAAGGCGACGAACAACAGGTTCGCATCCGCTGGGTCTGGCTCGACGAAACAGCCGATGAAACAACTCGGCCCGTTGCTCCATCAACTGCGTTGGCAGAATTGAAATCAGGACAACTCACTTCAGTGCGTGTGCGAGAACTAAACGGGGCTGGTTTGTACTGCACGTATTTTCCGGTCGCGTTGATTGGCGACAGTCGTCGCGGCGCACTGGAGATGACGGAGTCGCTTGGTCGGCGCGATCAATACACTCGCAGCACCGTGCAACGCACAATTTTGTTGATGGGCGCGATGATTATTGCAGCGATGCTACTGGTTGGCATTGCCGGGCTGCGAATCATCGGCCGTCCGCTGCAGGCACTCATCCTGAAGACACAGCAGATCGCCGCTGGAGATCTGCGCTCGCCCGTGATGGTCAGCGGATCCGATGAACTTTCGACACTGGCCACAGCGCTGAACACTATGAGCGCAAAACTGGACGAATCACAACAGGCCGTGCAGAGAGAATCCGCGCAACGGATCGAAGCCATTGAACAATTGCGGCATGGCGACCGACTTAAAACTGTCGGGCGTCTGGCTTCCGGCGTTGCCCACGAACTCGGCACGCCGCTCAACGTTGTCAGCGGTCGCGCCGGGTTGATTGCCGGCGGCAAACTCGGTGATGAAGACGTGGTTCAAAGCGCGAAGACTATTCAATCCGAAGCGACTCGCATGACGGGCATCGTTCAGCAGCTCTTGAACTTTGCCCGACGCTCGGCACCCAATCGCACGCTCTGCAATCTGAACTCCGTCATTGATCGAACGGCAAATCTGATGGATTCAATCATCAAAAACAAAAGTGCTCACCTTGAGATTACGAAACAACTGCCCGAAGCCATGATGGTCAACGCAGACGCCGCACAAATTCAGCAAGTGTTGTCGAACCTTGTGATGAATGCATTGCTCTCGAAGGATTCCGGCGTCAACATTCAGATTGCCGCAGAAATTTGCGACGCTTCCTCGCCGGAAGCTGTCGCGA
>JAYVNW010001141.1:0-3926 GCA_043758225.1 Candidatus Kuenenia sp.
CCGTGAGGACCGGCGTTTGTTTTCCCTTTGAATTGCGGTGCAGCGAATGACGGCAGATGCACGGCCTGAGTCGAATGGAATAGAAAGAACGGCTTGTTCGGCGTTTGCCGGACGTGCTGCTCGATGAACTCCCGGCTTTTTTTCAGGAAGATCAGATCCACTTCTTCGATCGGAAAATCAGGTGCGATCAAACCGTCGCGGCAGTCGTTGGCGTAAGGATGTTTTGGCAGCCGTGACTTATCAAGCGGGCTATTGGGATCAGGCGGCACGGTCACTCGATCGTTGTCGATGAATGCATAAAGCCAGTCCGTGGCCGGACAACAAGCAGTGCCAAAGAACTGCTCGAACCCATGATCGACCGGCCCACCTTCGATACGGCGTGAAAAATCCACTCGCTGCACCGCTTCAACACCATTTCCACGGACGGCGTCTCCTTCCTTATCGAAGAACGTCATTCCGACGTGCCACTTGCCAATACATGCCGTGGCATAGCCGTTCTCTCGCAGCATGCTCGGCAGAGTCAACCGTCCCGGCGCAATGAGTGACGGTCCTCCGACTCCGGTAAACACAGTGCCGCCGTTCGGCACTCGAAACGGCATCTGCCCCGTCATCAGACCGTATCGCGTAGGGGTGCAAACTGTACAAGGACTATGCGCGTCCGTGAACCGCATTCCCTGGCGAGCCAATTGGTCGATCTGCGGCGTAGCAACTTTCGAGCGGTCGTTGTAACAACTCACGTCTCCATATCCAAGGTCGTCAGCCAGGATCAGTAGAATATTCGGATGGCTCCTGTCGGCTTGCTCCGTGACTTGCTCAGCCGCAAAGATCTGGCTGCATAGAAACGGAAAGAGCAGCCAGAAGACATGGGTTCGGATGAAATCTGGTTGCATGATGACGCCAATGCTTAGTCGATGTCGTCCGAGTGGAGAATTAACAATTTGTTCGCGAAGGATGTGAATGAGTCAACGTGTTTGTCTTCATCAAGCGATCTCAACAACACGAGGACCAAGCACTTCAAATCTCGGCGTGATTCCCAGTCCCGGCTCGTGGCTGGCCACCATAAAACCCTGCTTCCGCTGCGGAGCGCCGGTGGCCGTGCTGACGGTGACATAGCTGTTGAAATCCGTACTGGTGAAGCGGAATTCTTCGGGAGTGCTATGCGCGAGATGCGCGATGGCGGCCGTAGTGATGTCGCCGCCCCAGCTGTCTTCAAGAGTCATCGCGATTCCCATCGAAACGCACAGGTCGCGAGCTTGTTTCGTCTTTGTCAGACCTCCGAGTTTGCTGATCTTCAGGTTGACAACATCCATTGCCAGATCCGCTTTGGCACGCACCAGCATATCAAGCGAGTCGATGTTTTCATCGAGCACAAAAGGATGTGTGGTGTTGCGCCGCACGGCCAGGCATTCTTCGTACGTCAAACAAGGCTGTTCGATGTACACGTCGATATCCTGCACGGCTCGCACAACCCGCATCGCCTCATGCTGGGTCCATCCAGTATTGGCATCGGCCACAAGTCGATCTGTCGACTTCAACATCGCTCGCACAGCCCGAATTCGTTCAATATCCGTATCTGGATCGCCGCCCACTTTCAATTGGAACCGAGTGTAACCCTGCTGGCAGTACCTTTGAACATTCTTCGCCATCTCCTCAGGTGCCTGTTGTGAAATCGCTCGATACAGTCGCACACTTTCACCAAAGCGGCCTCCGAGCAATGTGCAAACCGGCAGTTGCGTGGCCTTGCCGAGAATGTCCCAGCAAGCGATATCGATTCCTGTTTTCACATACGCATGCCCCTTGAGCGCGGCGTCCATTCGATGATTCAGCTTCATCAGTTCACGCGGATCAAAGCCGATCAGATGCGGACCAAGTTCGCGAAGTCCGGCTCGTACACCTTCGGCATACGCTGGCAGGTAGAACGGCCCCAGTGGACAGACCTCGCCGTAGCCAACGAGTCCGCAGTCTGTCTCGACACCGACAATTGTGCTGTCGAACACCGACACCGACTTCCCGCCGGACCACTTGTACGAGCCTTCGACCAAAGGCAGCTCAACGCGATGAGCAAAGATTCTTACGATCTTCATGTGGGACTTAACTCCTGTGTGTTTCTTGCATCTGAAGGTTGTTATTCTAACCGCCGCGCATGTAATTCTCTTGGCCCGGAATTGCATCGAATTGTGAATCCGCGCACAGAAACGTCCCGCTCGGCGATCAGTGTTAAGGTCAGGATGATTCCTGTCGAGTACGCCCGTGATGACTTCGATGACACATTTGTCAGCAGTGCAGATTCACTGTTGCGGCGAGTAGAAATCCGTTGACGGCTTCGGATCGATGATGGCATCAGCCTCTGGCAATCCAATAGCTCGACGATGCTTCGCGTCCCAGACGATCGGTTTCTGCATCCGCAATGCCAGAACTCCCAGCATACCGACTTCGGTAATCCGAGCTCCAATCTCGAACGGCGAATAGGCTTTTGCGTCTCCGGCACATGCCAGAACCCATTCGAACATGTGGGAATTATTTACTCGGCTCCAGCGTGGCCGTTGTCCTTTCGCAGCCTGGCGAGGATCCCATTTGAGCACTTCGGTATCGATGCGGGGCTGAGTGTTTGCGATTTTCGCGACCTCCGGCTGATCCGCACCGCGGAATTCCTTCGCTCCCTTCAGCCGAACATTGCAGTCGGTGTTCCAAAGTCCCGCTGAGAGAGTGCCTTCACTGCCGACGATTAAGCAGCCGGTCGATTCCACAGTACCCTGAGTCACTTCATTCGGCGGAAGATTGTTATCGCCGGAATAGAAGATCAGCTTCACCGGGCCTCGCTTGCCTTTCTCGGCGAACTCGAAGGTCACAGTACAACGTGTGGCGAAAGATTCGTGGCCCAGATTGTCACCCGTGGCGTCAATGCGCGTGGGAGCATCCAGCTCCAGAGCACGGTAAGCCAGTTGGAATCCGTGACAGCAGAAGTCAGCAAGTGATCCGCCGCCAAAGTCGTACCAGCCGCGCCATTTGCCCGGATGATAGATTTCGTTGTTGTAAGGTCGAGCAGGAGCAGAGCCGAGCCAAAAGTTCCAGTCGAGTCCCTCAGGAATGGCATCGCTGGTTGTCGGTCGATCGACACCATTGGGCCAGCTATGAGCCGGATGCCAGACATGCACCTCGGTGATGTTGCCAAGCAGGCCCGATTGAATGACTTCAAAACTTCGCCGAAATCCTTCTGTCGAGCAACCTTGGTTACCGGTCTGCGTCGCCAGTCTGGGATGACTCAACGCCAGCTTCGCAAGGTCTCGACATTCCGCCACAGAATGCGCTAGCGGCTTTTCGCAGTAGACATGCTTACCTGCCTGCAGTGCGGCCTGGCAAATGGGTACATGCCAATGGTCTGGGGTCCCAATAATGACGGCATCGACTCCCGATTCTTCGACGAGCAGGTCGCGATAATCGTGATACGCCCGGGCCTCTTTCAGCTCGTTGACTTGCAGCGCACTGTCGAGCTGTCGCTTATCAACGTCACAAATGGCGACGACCTGCTGATCCAGTTTATTGAGTTCCGGAATCAGATAGCCTCGCATCTGACCGCCCATTCCAATGCACGCAAACGACAATTTCTCGTTCGGCGACTGACCGGCCAGCAGTCCTGACGGCAGAATCATGGGAAGCCCAATTCCCGCCGTCGCAGTTTGAGCGAATCGTCTACGAGTGACTTTGTGAGACATGCTGGTCTGCCTTCCTGAATGAGTGGGGTGAAAGTTCAGGCTGTATCGTAGTGGTATGTCACTGTCCGGTGAACTTCGCTACGTCGTTGTTTTCCCAGCCGGGGGGCATTCGCACAATGGTCGTATTCTGAAAGAGCGAAACAAATCGATCTGGCCGACATGGCATGGCGTCGAGCGTTTGAGTTTGAATCGACGAACCCTGAGATATCACTG
>JAYVNW010001142.1:0-1955 GCA_043758225.1 Candidatus Kuenenia sp.
ACCGCTCCCAACGAAATCATCACTCGCGCGTCGGCGCAATGGTCAGATTTTCGAGGCCCTCAGCGCGACGGCAATCTGCCGGGCGTAACGCTCAACGAAGACTGGAAAGCGGCACCTCCAAAACTGGTATGGAAATCAAAAATTGGTCCCGGATGGTCATCGTTCACTGTTGCAGGAAATCGATTGTTTACTCAGGAACAACGGGGCGACAACGAAGCGATCGTTTGTCTGAATGCGGGAAGCGGCAAGACACTCTGGGCGCATGAATATCCGAGTCGCTTCTGGGAATCCGTGGCCGGTGCCGGCCCGCGTGCAACTCCCACTATCGGTGACGATGGTCTGTTTGCTCTCGGCGCGAATGGGAACTTGTTATGCCTGAATCCAATCAATGGTGAAGTGATTTGGCAGCGTGATATTCAAGTCGACGGCGACTGCAAACCGCCCCAATGGGGATTTTCGGCGTCGCCATTGGTTCACAAAGGGATCGTGATTGTTCATGCAGGCGGTGCAGAAAAAAACGGCGTCCTTGCTTACGACGCAAAAACCGGCAGACCGCGCTGGACGGCGGCGTCCGGAAATCACAGTTACTGTTCGGCTCAGCTTGCCAGTTTCGATGGCGTCGAGGGAATCCTCATGTCCACAAATCTTGGCCTTCAATTTCTGAATACCGACGATGGCACGACGATCTGGAATCACGAATGGCCCGTGGAAAACTACCGTGCGATCCAGCCGCTGGTGAAAGGCGACTCGATCTACATCGGCACCAGTCTTGGCGTTGGTACTCGGAAGATCACCATCAAACATGACGCGGATGCGTGGAAGATCGATCAGGACTGGACGTCGCTCGACATGAAACCGGACTTCAACGATTTCGTCGAATTTCAAGGCCACATTTATGGATTCGACGGGAATATCTTCGCGTGCGTGGATTGTCAAACAGGCAAACGGCAATGGAAAAAAGGCCGCTACGGCAACGGCCAGGTCCTGCTGCTCTCAGACTCCGGCCAGTTGTTGATTACGACCGAGTTCGGTGACATTGTTTTAGTCAAAGCGGACCCGCATAAACTCATCGAACTTGGCCGCGTTCCGGGGATCGAAGGCAAGACATGGAACCATCCTGTCCTGATCGGCAACCGTCTTTATGTTCGCAACGGTGAAGAAGTAGCGTGTTATGAATTGGCGAAGTGAATTCGCCGATGGATCGCAGGACTGACGTCCTGCCGCTCGCAAGGCGGGCGGTGGAATCGCATGGTTGTCAGGACGATTTGGGTCAGGACGATTAAACTGCGACTCATCGTCCTGTCCATAACTTTCCTGACAACTGGGATTGAGACTTCGACGTTATTGATCAGGACAGCTGCGAAGGCCATCCTACGTTTGAGTTGTCCGAAATAAAAATCCCGCTCGGGAAAAATTGGCTTGACGAATCAGCGTATGCGGCTTAATGTTCCCGATCGGGATAATTTCTGCGATCTGAAGTCGGATCGCCCAAAAAATTCCCCATCGGGATTTTCGCAATGGTCAAGGTCAATAGTGCAGGTCAAATCGGCCAGCTCGTCCGTCAAAGACGAAAAGAAGCTGGCATGACGTTGAAAGACGCATCCGCATTGGCTGGCGTTGGCGTTCGTTTTCTGTCGGAACTGGAACGAGGCAAGCCGACGCTGCAGTTAGGATTAGCGATCAGCGTGTTGCAGCTGTTCGGACTGGAACTGCACGTGGAACAACGAGGTGATCAGCGTGGCTGAGACCTTGTTTGTACATTACCAACAACACACGGTCGGTGAACTGACTCTGGCAGTTTCCGGGCTGATGGAGTTTAAATATCGATCGGCGTGGCAGCGGAATCCAGATGGTTTTCCCGTTTCAATTTCCCTTCCACTGAACGGCAACTTCGACGCGCAGGCCAGTCACAATTTTTTCGTGAACCTGCTTCCGGAGGCGAACGTTCGCCTGCA
>JAYVNW010001143.1:0-13630 GCA_043758225.1 Candidatus Kuenenia sp.
GTCGCTCCGAAGGCTGGCTGTTTCTTCGCCTGCGGCAGATGCGTTGCCGCATTGGAGACCTGTCAATGCCTAGCAGATTTTTTCTCTTACTGGCCATGGTTCCGCTTGTGGAAATCTGGCTGCTGATGGAGCTTGCCGACAAGACAAGCTGGCTGACGACGATTGCAGTCGTGCTGTCGACAGGAGCAATTGGAATCGGTCTTGTAAGATGGCAGGGGATCAAGACCATTCGGGACATTCAGCGTCAGCTTGCGGCTGGTGAGTCGCCATCGAGAGCGATCGTTTCCGGCGTTCTGATTCTGGTGGCCGGAGCAATGCTGCTCACGCCCGGATTGCTGACCGACACCGCCGGGTTCCTGTTACTGATTCCTGCCGTCCGTTACGCTCTAGCGACGTACCTGCAACGGCGTTTTGTGGCCAGCGTTTCCGCAAAGTTTCGTAGTGCGGTCTGGGTGCAGTCGAGATCGTCGGGATCAAGTTTCCGTGGCGAGACTCCGTTCAATGAAACAGAGCGACCGAGTGTCAGAGTTGTCGAGCCGGATCCAGATCGAATCGACAGCTGAAATCGCAAGGCTTTACACCACAGCTTTGACCACCGCGTAAAACCCATTGGTTGTAGTGATGCCCTGAAGGCAGAAGCTGGCTGGTTCGAGAATGCTCCGCGAATTGCGCAATTTTCTCCATCAAATTGCAGGAATTCGTATTTCAGGGCCGGCGAAAAAGACCAGGTATTCACACGTTAATCAGGACTGAGATAAGCAGTCCAAATCAAATTGATGGACCAGATGTGAATTGATATCCCGTCATTTCGATGAACTTGTTCCGTTGCGACTCCGTCAGCAATTTCTGAAGATCCTGATTTTGCTTCTCGATGTGCTCCCGGAACAATTCGCCGTTTTCTCTTGCTCGCTTATGAAACGCTTCCGATTCTTTCTGGAAATCGCCGCCGATTGTCGGTGATACCATCGGTAATTGCTTTGGATGTCGTGTCAGTACGTCTTCGACGGATTTTATCTGCTCTTCGGTCAGTTCGAGAGCGGACCGCACTTCCGACTTTCTAAGTATCCACAAACCAATGCCTTTGAGACGTTCCTTTTCCAGCTTTTGAATTTGTGAAGGTGTCATCAGCGAAATGACTTGTGCATGGAATTTTTCGTTGTGCGAAATCAGGCACTGAGAGAACTTATCGTTTCGTTCGCTTTGCTGCTTGTTGTACGTATCCGTCCTGGTTGCCATTTCAGCGAGCACTGCATCTCGAGAGTTCTTGAGCAGTTCGGCGATCTTCACCTGCTGTTCCTCAGTGATTTTTAGAGCCATCGCAATGACGGGGGGAGGCGAAAGCGTTATTCAATTCGGCATTCACTGTGGTCGTACCACCCCCGGTATACGACTCCACCCGGGAAGGCACGCCGTGAGGCATCATGCACGCAAATGGACGACTGGGTCAGTGAAAATCTCGGGACCACTCTGACATCCAAACGAGCGACCGCCTACAAAGAAGCAAAACAAAAAAACATCGTTTAGCACGAAAACTCTGCCGAAACCATTTTCAACAGCCCAGCCTCGGCCTCCAAAAATTCAGGATTCACTGTGCATTGCCGAATTCCGCGACTGCGCCATTGACTTTTTCAGTGTCGAGAGAGGTGCGACAGCGGAAACAGATTGTGCTACAGTTTCGCCGCTGTGAATCGAGCCGTTGGGGGTCGATTTTATTCTTCAAGATGACTGGGATCCTCAATTCAGTCAAGTTTGCAGTTTCAGGGTGAGACATGTCCGTCCGGTTTAGTGTGCTTGCGTTGTTCGTTTGTGCGGTGCTGAGTAACTTTGTGAGATCTGAAGACTGGCCAGCATGGCGCGGTCCGAACCGCGATGATATTTCGTCCGAGACGGGATTGCTGAAGCAGTGGCCGGAAGGCGGTCCGGAGAAACTCTGGACGTCGCACGACGCGGGTCTGGGCTATTCGGGATTCGCCACATCGAACGGCGGGCTGTTTACCATGGGGGCCGATGGTTCGACGGAAGAATCAAACGAGTTTGTAATCGCGTTGAAAGCCGACACTGGCGAAAAAATCTGGCAGACGAACATCGGTAACTATCTCGACAACGGCTGGGGCGGCGGACCGCGAAGCACTCCGGCAATTTCAGGTGATCTGTTGGTTGCCATCAGCGGCAAGGGTAATGTCGTCTGCCTGTCCGTGAAAGACGGCGTAGAAAAATGGCGTACGAGTTTGACGGAACTTGGTGGCTCAGTACCAAACTGGGGATATTGCGAATCGGCCCTGATTGACGGCGATAAAGTGTTGGTCACACCCGGCGGTGATCAGGGCACTGTGGCATGTTTCAATCTGCAGTCTGGTGAAAAACTCTGGCAGTCAGCCGACATTAAAGAGAAGGCTCACTATTCGTCAATTATTGCCGTCGATCATTTCAGCAAGCGACAGTACATTCAAGTGACTGAGACTAAGGTCTTTGGGCTGGATGCCGATGGCAAGCTGCTGTGGCAGCATAATTTTCCCGGTGCAGTGGCTGTGATTCCAACGCCGATCTACAAAGACGGCCAGGTTTATGTCACCGCAGGTTATGGCGCGGGCTGCCTGCTTCTCAACATTACCGGCGACAACAAAGTTGAAAAAATCTATGACAACAAAGTGATGAAGAACCATCATGGCGGTGTGGTGCTGCTGGGTGACTATCTCTATGGACACAGCGACGACAATGGCGTGATCTGTCAAAACTTCAGCACGGGCGAGCTCGTCTGGAGCGACAGAAAAAAGAACAGCAGCAAGGGCGCAGTGGCGTATGCTGATGGAATGCTGTACTGCCTGACTGAAGGCGACGGCGAATGCTCTCTTGTGGAAGCCACGGAGAAAGAATTCAAGGAAGTCAGCAAATTCAAACTTGATCCCCAGACGACTCAGCGAAATCCAAACGGACGCGTCTGGACCCATCCAGTGATCAGCAACGGTCGTTTGTACCTTCGCGATCAGGACGTGATTTGTTGTTACAGGATTAAGTAAATATTTATCGAAATCGAAACGCTGAAGTACTCATCATGCAAAACATTCTGGATTATCTGAAGTCGCAACAAAGCACAGCTCTTAGCGAGCTTTGCGATTTCCTGCGAATCCCCAGCATCAGTGCGGACAGCAAGTACGTGCCTGACATGCATCGCTGCGCGGAATGGGTGAAGAAGTCGATGGAGGATGCCGGCCTGAAGGCTCAGATCTTTCCGACCAAAGGCCATTCGATCGTTTACGGCGAATGTATTCGCGACCCGAAGCTGCCGACGGTTCTGGTCTACGGACACTATGACGTTCAGCCGCCGGATCCACTTGAACTTTGGACGACGCCACCATTTGAACCGCAAGTGCGTGACGGTAAGTTGTTCGCTCGTGGTGCGACCGATGACAAGGGTCAGTTGTTCACTCATCTAAAGTCCATTGCGGCCTGGATGAAAGTCAACGGCGAATTGCCAGTCAACGTGAAGGTCCTCATCGAAGGCGAAGAAGAAGTAGGGGGAGCGAATCTGGATCACTTCCTTGAAACACATGGCGACCTGCTGAAGGCCGACGTTGCGGTGGTGAGCGATACCAGTCAATACGGCGATGGCATTCCAGCGATCACCTGCGGCCTGCGTGGCATCGTCGCGGCTGAAGTGCGACTGAAGGGCCCGTCGAAGGATCTGCACAGCGGCATCTACGGTGGCAGCATCGCTAACCCTGTGAATGCACTCACAAAGATGTGCGGCAAGCTGATCGGTGATGATGATCGCATTCAGATTCCTGGCTTTTACGACGACGTACAGGAACTTACCGCGATCGAACTTGAGCAGTACGCCGCGCTGCCGTTTTCAGAAACGGACTTCCTGAATGAAGTCGGCAGCTCAGCACCATTTGGCGAAAAAGGCTATACGACATTGCAGCGTCGTACGGCACGACCAACGTGCGACATCAACGGTATGTTCGGCGGCTATACGGGCGAAGGCCCGAAGACAATTATTCCTTCCAGAGCAACCGCGAAGATCACGTGTCGGCTCGTTCCGAACATGAAACCGGCCAAAGTCCTGGACGCATTGGAAGCGTTTCTGAAATCAAACTGTCCAGCTGGGATTGAGTTTGAATTCAAGCGATTTCATGGCTGCGAGGCGTTTGTTTTCGATCCGACCAGCAACTGGCTCACAGCGGCTCGCAAGGCGGTGGAAACGGCGTTTGGGCAGCCGCCGGTTCTGGTTCGTGAGGGCGGTTCGATTCCTGTCGTACTCAGCTTCAAACAAATCCTGGGACTCGATACTCTTCTGCTCGGCTGGGGCCGGAATTCGGACAACCTGCACAGCCCTGACGAACACATTCACGTGCAGGATTTTCACCGCGGCACCCTCGCCAGCGCTTGCCTGTGGGCGGAGTTGGCAAAGTTGCAAACGTAAGTCCACATCGGCGAGCGGCAGGGCGTCAGCCTTCCGAGGGCGATTGATTTACTCGGAGGGCTGACGTCCTGCCGCTCGTTGCGATTTAAACACATTCAGGAGTTCTTCCAGTGCTGGACCTGCAGTTCATCTGCGAAAATCGTGACGCAGTCATCGACAATTGCCGCAAGCGCGGAGTTACAGCGGACGTTGACGCTGTGATTCGTCTGCGTGACGAACGAAACGCTCTCATCGCAAAGGGCGATGATCTGCGACGTCAGCAGAAAGAAATCTCTGCGAAGATTCCAAAAACATCCGCCGATGATCGGCCCAGGCTGGTTGAACAAGGCAAGTCTCTGCGCGAACAAGTGAGCCAAACGGAAGAGCAACAAAAGGTCATCGACGAACAACTGCGGCTGGCACAGATTCTCATCCCGAATATGACCCATCCGGAAGCTCCCATCGGTGGCGAAGAGGATGCCCGGGAAATCACGGTCTGGGGCACGAAGCCAAAGTTTGACTTTAAGGCGAAAGATCACGTCGAGATCGCCGCACATCTTGATCTGATCGATTTCGAAGCAGGAGCCCGCGTGGCTGGTTCAGGATTTTACTTCCTGAAGAACGACGCGGTGATGCTCGAAATGGCTCTCGTACAGTACGCGCTGACGAAACTTCGCAGCAAAGGCTTCACGCTGTTTACGACGCCGGACCTGGCTCGTGATTCAGTTCTTGAAGGAATTGGCTTCAATCCGCGCGGCAATGAAACACAGATCTATTCCGTCGCCAACAGCGACTTAAGTCTCGTGGCTACGGCAGAGATCACGCTTGGCGGTATTCAGAAAGATCAGACCCTTGATGTCGCTGGTTTGCCGCTGAAGTATGCAGGCTTGTCGCACTGTTTCCGCACCGAAGCCGGTGCCGCTGGTCGCGCAGGCCGCGGCATCTATCGCGTACACCAATTTACAAAGGTCGAAATGTTTGGATACACCGGACCGGATCTGGCTGATTCCGACGCGTTACATAAAGAAATCCTTGCGATCGAAGAAGAAGTGTTCCAGGGACTCGGTATTTCTTATCGAGTCATCGATACGGCATCTGGTGATCTTGGCGGACCGGCCTATCGCAAGTTCGACATCGAAGCCTGGATGCCTGGTCGCGGCGACGGCGGAGAATACGGCGAAGTCACAAGTGCATCGAACTGCACCGACTATCAGGCTCGCCGATTGAACATCCGCTGCAAGAGCCCAGATAAAAAGGGCACACAGTTTGTGCAGACACTCAATGGCACCGCAATCTCCTGCGCTCGCGCGATCATTGCGGTCCTCGAAAACTATCAACAGGCGGATGGCAGCGTCGTCGTGCCCGAAGTGCTGCGACCGTGGGTTGGCAAGGATTTGATTACGAAATAGTCATCACGCTCTGCGTGATGAGCCCACAAAGTAAAATACGTAATCTTTTCCATGAACGCATCGTCCCCCCACCGCCAGCTTCTTGCCATCGAGTCCTCCTGCGACGAAACCGCAGCGGCGGTCGTGCGCGAGGACGGGAAGGTGCTTTCCAGCATCATTGCATCGCAGCATGAATTGCATATTGAATGGGGCGGCGTGGTTCCAGAGATCGCATCTCGCGCACATGTGCGTCGAATTCTGCCGGTGATTAGAGCGGCATTGCAGGAGGCGAGTTGTATGCCGCAGGACTTGCACGCTGTTGCTGTGACGACGGAGCCGGGACTTGTCGGATCGTTGCTCGTGGGGCTCACGGCGGCTAAGACGATAGCGATGACTCTGCAGATTCCGTTGATCACGGTCAATCATGTCGAAGCACACATTTATGCCTGCGGCATGGGGCAGTCAGAATCGATCTATCCGTGCGCGGGATTTGTTGTCAGCGGCGGTCACACGAATCTGTATGATTGCCGTTCTGCGATGCACTCCCGACTGATCGGCAGTACGATCGACGATGCTGCGGGTGAAGCATTCGATAAAGTGGCTCGGATCCTTGACCTGCCCTATCCCGGTGGACCATCGATTCAAAAGGCGGCGTTGACTGGCAATCCACGACGATACAAAATGCCGCGTCCGATGCTGCACAGTGGCAAGCTGGATTTTAGTTTCAGCGGATTGAAAACTGCCGTGCTGTATGCCGCTCGCGGAGTTCCCGGGCCAGATCAGTTGAAGGCGACTCCAGCTGATCGTGTGGCGGATCTTGCGGCGGGATTTCAGGAAGCGGCCGTGGAAGTGCTCGTTGAAAAATGCCACATGGCGGTTCGGCAGTTAGGCTATGAACGACTTTGCGTTGGTGGCGGAGTTGCAGCGAATCAGATGTTTCGCGACGAACTCAACCGCTTGGCGAAACGCGAACGGATCGAAGTTCTGATCGCTCCGATGGAACTTTGCACAGACAACGCTGCGATGGCCGCCATCGCCTGGGATCTGTTGCGATTCGGCCGTGTCGCAGACCTCAATGCCGATGTGCTACCGGGTTTAGTGCGACACAATGTTGGGAACCGGCAGAAGTTATAAGATTGCTCGATCAACAAGTGGCCTAATGCATTATTATCAGCGAATTGCACACCCCAATTATCGCTGCTTCGGAGTCGTTTTTGTGAGCACTGGACTTTTTCGTGGTCTGAATAATTTCATAGCCCGAAACATTCGGACTGTTGAAATGATTGGCGTGTTGATGAGGATATTCAGTTTTTCCCTTGTCAGCTGGATGGGCCCTGAGAGTCCTTTCCTCTTCGTTTGGGCGTTCAACACGGTCGATGCAGTTATTCTGACATGGTGCGCATTAATTAAAAAGGATGTGCCCTACACGGTCCTGAATGTGTTCTGGATCGGCGTTGGGGTCGTCGGTATGATGCGAGCGATGAGTCCGCCGGCGAGTCACTGAGTGGCAAAACATCCCGCATAGCAGTTCTCAGTGATTCACCACAACGGCATTTCCACCACCCGCGACATCCACAAGTTCCAGTTGAAGCGGAGCGGAGCGTTTTGCGGATTCGATAGTTATGGTAATTGTGTGAAGTCCTGCATTCAGCGTTGGTGAGAATTCGGAGGCAGCCTCCATTGGGACGCCGTCGACACGAACTTCCAGTCCGTCGACTGAATTGACGCGGAAGCCTATCCGGCCGGCAGTCGTCACGTTGACTTCGCAGCGAACAAACCCCACGGTGACGCCGCGTGCAGTCATCGTCGGCACCGCGTCCATCGGCAACTGTCCGGACACAACGCTGTAACGCGGATTCCAGGTAAAATCCGGATTGGTGGCCGCAACCTGGCTGAAGCTCATGCGGTTAAGAACGAAAATTGCCTGGTCCGTGGGCATCACAACTTGCCAGCTGCGAATCAGTCGATTCCTCGACAGTGTGTAATCGGGTGTGCGGCCGAGTTCCGAAAGAAATCGAACCAGAGATGCAATCTCGTCGTCGGTCAATGCATCGACCAGTCCTTCCGGCATCAGCGACACTCCCTGAGACTGTTCTTCGATCTGATCGACCGCAATCTCCACCACTTTGTTCTCGGCAGTACGCAGCGTCAGCGACTTTTCAGACTTCTGAATCTGCACACCAGCAATGACCAGCCCATCAGCTGTTGCCACAACTGTCGTATTGTAATTCTCTTTAACTTTTGCGTTGGGATTCAGCAGGGAATCAAGCAGATAGTCGGGCTGCGCGCTGGCTCCAAGGCTGATCATGTCTGGACCGACCAAGCCGCCAGCGCCGCCGATGGCGTGGCACTTCAGGCATCCAAGTAGCTCCGTGCGGTAGATGCGTTCGCCATCGGACGCTTTCGCGGTGGTTGAGACCTTGATCAGCATCGCCGCGCGTTCTGCATCGGTCAGGGCTTTGCGGCTGGTGATTTTTCCGGCTGTACGAAGCGCGTTTTCAAGGTCAGAATCAGTCCGGCCGGATTCGCGAAGGACTCGCAGGATTTCACGTGCCACGTCCGTCCGCAGCTCCTTCCCGGTCAACGCCTGAGTCAGGAGTTCTACTCCATCTTTTTCGCTCAACATTGCACGGGCAACTCCTGCTGCAGACGCTCCGTCGGGCAGTGCGGACATGAATGCAACGGCCAGAGGCGCAGCGGTGGCTGGACGCACAATGGCAAGCTGCTGCAGCGCGAGACTACGGATCTCAATCGATACTTCGGCATTTTGTCCGACAATTTCGAGCAGATTCAAGAGTCCGTCGTCGTTGCTTACGGCAATGCCTGTCAATGCTGCCGCCAGATTCCCAGGATCGCCGGCTTTGTCCGCGATAAGTTTTTCGAGCCGTGGCTTGAGTGCTGTGATTTTCCATTGACCAATCGCCTGCAGGGCTGAATGACGCAGGACAGGATCATCAGAGTCCGACAACGACGTGAATTCTTCTGCATCGATTGGCGGCACAATTTTTCTCGTGCTGGAAATTGTGAGCATTGTCTGCAACGTGACACCGTCTTTGTGTCGAGCGGCAGCGGATGCAAGTCGGCCCATTTGAATTTCGTCGGCGCTGTAGCAGATTAACGGGATCAGCCCCGCTCGCTTTCCTGCTGTCACTTGATCTGCATAAAGATCCTTCATCAGGACCTCGACCGGCGCACCGTTGCCGAGAGCTGAAAATCCGTAGGCAATCTGGCTGGCGTCGTTATTAAAATTCATTTCGCCGCGTTCGAACGCTGGTCGCCAAAGCGGTGCGAGTTCCTTCGTGGTCAACCACATCGCATAATCGATGAACGAATCTGCCGGTTGTTTGAGCGGCAGCAATGCTGTTTCAACCAGCTTTGGATCCTGATACAGAGCCACTGTTGTTGCGGTCGCCGGATTGGATTCACCAAACGCGGAACCATCGGCGATCTGTCGTTCCGAATCTTCAAGCGGCGAAAAGGACAAAGCGCGAATGGCTTCCAGGCGAACGCGCGGATGGCCGTCCTGTGCGGCTTTTGTCAACAGTTCACGTGAATTTGGCATAAGATACTTCCAGTGACTCAGCACTCGCACAGCCGCCGCGCGTATGCGACCGTCGGTACTTTGCAGCAACGATTCGAGCAACGCAGGCTGCAGTGAACGAGCTGTCTGAAAACACCACAGAGCTTCAAGCTGCACATGATCACGTTCTGCATCAGTCAGCTGCACGGAATTGAGCCATTGCTCCAGCTCAGTGGCAATTCCTACTCCGCGTTGACGAAGAATTTGCTTTGTCGATTGTCGCTCAACGCCATCATCGGAACGCAGTGCTTCGAACAATTCTGTGTTTGAACGTGTCGAAACAGGCTTGAATTCCCGCTTCGGCGCTCCTTTCCAGGTGACTCGCCAAATACGACCGTGTGTATGGTCGCGGCGTTCATCGCGGAAGTCGACTTCACCGTGCTGGATGATCGGGTTGTACCAGTCGGCGATGTAGATCGCTCCATCCGGCCCGATCTTCACGTCGATCGGACGGAACGCAGGATGGTCGGACCAGATTACTTCCTGCTGCTCGCGCGAAACATAGCCCGATCCTTCTTCGGTCAGATTGAAACGTACGACACGGTGGCCTCGAAAGTCATTCGTAATCGCGCTGCCGTGCCAGTCCGGCGGCAGCATCGGTGTATCGATAAGTTCCAACCCACAATGTTTTGGACTGCCAGGGTTCAGGCCTTTGACGAGTCGTTCGGCATCAGCGGCAGTAAAATAATATCCGCCGGGAATGACATAGTTGATACCTTCGCCGCCAGCACCGTCGGTCGCGAACGACTGGCCGAAGCGGTCGTAGTGATGTCCCCAGGTATTCACGAGACCCCGCATGAAGACGCCGAGTTCCAGAGTCTCCGGACGAAACTGCCAGATGCCGCCTGCGTTCAGGCGTCGAACTCCCCACGGCGTTTCGATATGGCTGTGAATATAGATCGACTGATTGAAATACAGGAATCCGTCGTAGCCCCAACGCAGGGTGTGAAGAATGTGGTGAGTGTCTTCTGTCCCGAATCCGGACAGTACGACTTTCTTTTCGTCAGCCTTTAAGTCCCCGTCGTTGTCTTTGTAGTGCAACAATTCAGTGCTGTTAGCAACCCAGACACCGCCATCTCCGGGAGCAATCCCAGTCGGAATCAGCAGGCCCTCGGCAAAGATTTGCGTCTTATCAGCGACGCCGTCATGATCTGCATCTTCAACAACAATCACACGATCGGTCGCCGGAGCGCCCGGAACAATCTGCGGATAAACTTCTGAGCTGGCGATCCACAACCGCCCGTCTTCATCAAAGTTCATCTGAATTGGTTTGGCAATCGACGGATCCGCCGCGAATAGATTCACTTCGAACCCTTCCGGCACTTTAAACGTGGCTTTTTCGAGTCCCGGATCAGGAGATGGAATGTTCTTCAGATCGCGTTGAGCGAATGTCTGCGGAGGAAAACAAAGACAAACGGCCAGACAGGCGAGAAATCGAATCCACATGAACATGAGCACTCGGCAGAATGGGACGTGGCGGGAGTATCATCGTCAATGATAATCGGCATCGTAGGATGAGTTCCCCCATTCGTCCAGGCTGCAAAACTTTGCCGAAAAACTCCAATCGAATTCGCTTGAATTCGCTGGATCAACGTCACCTTTATCATCCGGCTGATCCGCCTTATTGCAGTTCGTGGATCTGCTTTTCAAGATCCAGAATAAACGGGTCGAACTTCGCGATATCGGCGGCATTGTTGCCTTGTTCGTGTTTGCGGAAGCCGAACAGATACGTGATGTTCTGAGGTCGCCAACGGTGGAAGTAGAGTTCGTTTTTTTTCATGATCAGCCGGCGTCGAACTTCGTAGTGTGACGGCGCTTCGGCCTTGGGAGTGTTTGAGCCTCCAAGCAGCCTCTCCGTGAAGATTCTGGCGGCGCATTGATAACCATGTTCAGTGAGGTGCATGCCGTTATCTGCAAGGGATGCATAGACGGACGATGGATTCGCTGCATCCGTTTTAGTGAGTTCGGCATCAATCTCCAGCATGCGTTTCGTGAAATCCGTGAACATGTCAACGAACAGCAATCCGCGTGATTGAGCCACGCTGGATGTGGCTTCTGTGTAGACTTTGATCCTGGGATTGAATCTTGATGGTGCCGGTATCGGTGACACAGTCGGCAATAGCTCGTGCGGCGACACCAGCACGCAGGCGATCCCGGAAGCGGCAAGTTCGTCGAGCAGTTTGCCAAGCTGCTGCGAATATTGATCCGGGGTCATGCCAGCAGTAAGTGCTTCGTTCTGGCCGTAACAGATGAAAGCAACCGTTGGTTCTTCGGCTCGGATGTGTTCAACCATGCGAAGATAGCCAACATCCGGTTTGTCAAAGATGCCGCGAGAATCTGCGTATGCAGTATCCGCGCTCCAACCCAGATTTCGGAATGTGACTTGCTTGTTGCCAAGCGTTCCAGTGAGTGCCGTTTCAAGATGTTCGGACAACTGAGCACGTTCAAAGAATGTGGCTCCGACGAACACCACATGATCGCCGTCTTCAAACTGAAACGGCGCGGTGCGAGCCTTCGCAGGGATGACTGGTGCTGCAAATTTTTTCGGGACAGAAACGGTGAAGCGAGTCCCTGGTTCGCCGCTGACCGGTTTGGCCTCCGTCCAGTCACGGTCATTGAAATCCGTTTGCTGCCAACCAACAGGCGGCACGATCGGAGCGATCTTCCAGCCGCCACCGATTGTTGTTCGGTTGTCGCCCTGAACGGCCTGAATCGCAATGCCAAGGACTGCAGTCCTGTCCGCAGAATGCACTTCAACGGCAACCGTGTTACGTCCCTGGCGGAGCAATGACTTTACATCGAAGCCCATCGCCGTGACGTTTCCATCGGATTTCTGCATGGAAACATTTTTCAGAATCCGCTGGCCATTCACGTGTAATGAACAATGACCATCAGTGATGATCATGAGGTTCGCAGATTCCGAATTTGCGAACGCTCCATCCACCGCCCAGCGGTATGATGCACTGGCTGTGCCTTCCTGAGCATCGGATCGAAACCAGTTGAGCGAAGGTGCGTCGTGAGCAAGGCTGAGATGCGTGGTCCAAACAAAGGCCATTGCGGCGATTGAAGAACGTAGTGCGGATAAGAGCATGTTTTAAAAACCGGCGGGTGTTGGGTTGGGTATTTTAGCGTAGGACGGGTCGCCAGACCTGTCCAGATCGGATTCACTCATGTCAGGACCGGACGAGAGTCCTGTCCTACAGGTCGATCGGTAAAAGGCAAAAATTAACACAGCACGATACCCAAACCTGAGCAGGATTCCAGCGAACCGCGATAAACTTTGCTCGTTCACTTGCCAGATCCGCTGGCGTTTGGACCATACTCAAAACTTCTTCCGCAGGACGGGTCTCCAGACCCGTCCAGCCAGGTCATTTCGGAACGCAACAGGTGTCCCGTCCTGCGACAATTCAATCGAGGCTCTATGAAATATTTCGTCCTGTTCGCTACTCTCTGCTGCTTCGTCATCCAGGAATCGCGTGCCGATGACAAAACGCCCATCGTCAGTAAAGCAACCGCTATCGTCGATGCGGCTGCGGCAGAGGCAGCGGACTTCCCAAAACAACTGCAGGCAAAAGCCATTGAAGAAAATAAGGCGGAGTTCGGTTATTGGGGGCGAGATCCGAACATCTATACTGGCTGGAAAACGCATTCCAATCGACTCATCCCGGTCTACACATTCGGCACGAAAGGCGCGGGCGAAGGAGTTGATCTGAGATCATACTTCGGCCAAAACAGCATTTATCGTTCAGAAGCCAAAGTACAGGCGTTGTATGGCTATGTGCCGGAGAAGACTGTCAATCCAGATGCTGTCTGGATGGATCAGACGAATATCGCCGACCTGCAACGCGCCGCGGCGGCCGCTGGCAGGAAGTATATTTTTCTGGTTGTCTTCGACGGTATGGATTGGGATACAACTCGAGCGGCAGCGATCTGGAATCAGAAGAAAGTCACATACTCGGAAGGCCGTGGTCACGGAACGCACTTTCAGGATTACGACGCGAATGGAACAACTGAATTCGGATTCATGGTCACCAGCGCTCATAATGAGGGAACAGACGTAGACGTCAACGCACAGACGGTGAAAAATCCAGGCGGTACAATTCGCGGCGGATATGATGCGTCCGCTGCTGGCGCGGCACCATGGGTTACGCCGAGCGATGCAGGTTACCTCATGGGTAAACCAGAGAACGGAAATCCGAAACACAACTACACAGATTCATCATCGTCGGCCACGAGCATGACGGCGGCAATCAAGACTTT
>JAYVNW010001144.1:0-6367 GCA_043758225.1 Candidatus Kuenenia sp.
CACGTTCAATCTCGATATCACCGGGTTCAATCACCAATTCGGTGACCGGCGACGCGCCTTTTTTTTGTGAGGAAACTCCTGTGTTACTTGTCGGATTGATGAGGTCCCGACCGTAGCGACTGGCCGCCATCACGCTTGAAATCATCACGACGAACGAGAGAAAACTCAGCAATGTCCATTTCGCCAATATTCCACGAGAGACAGCATGTGACCAATCGCCTCGTCGCGCCAGTTGGTCCGCTTCCTGCACTGCCATAGCGGCAAGCACTGACGGTCGCTTGCCGGGATGTTGAGAGATGTGCACGGCCGTCAAAATGGCATCGTTCAGTTCAGGATGGGTCTGTTCCACAAGTCTCGCAGCATCATGGAACGATGGTTTTTTCGTCGACAGCCGCGACAGAATCGTGCCAAAGATCGTTGCACCGAACAGCACAGGCAGTTCAGGACCGATGTATCCCATTGTGGCGGGCAACCCAAGTGTCACAAAGATTGCCGGCACTAGTAACAGTAGCCAACACACGGTCTGACTTCGAAGAACTCGTAGCTTTTGCAACCGCGCAATCACATTGCGCAGGCTTCGTTCCAGGACGGTTCCAGTCATTGATCAACTCCGGGCAACGACAACATGCAGGATGCAGGCATGGGCCGTCGATTGTCGCCGGAAACACCGCATAGTTGCAAGTCGTGGATCTGAAGTTTGTGGGGTTTGAAGCGACGTTGCGGTTGAGACGTTCTCGTGTTGAGACAAAATACGGCCAGATTCTGCAAGTCTTTCTAGCTCGTCGAGTGACAAAGACTGAGATTCTGCGTATTTTAGTGCTTGTCGTTTTCATTTCCGTGTGTTATTGGACGCCACGGTTTCGATTGACCCTGATCACAAAATTAGAAAATTGGAGTAGACTGATGGCTGATTCCCCACCCGCCAAGGCTAGCACTGGAAAAGCGCCGACTGGTCCCAAAGTTTCAGGGACACGCACGCTGGTGTCGATGATCTTCCTCGTTGTTGTCCTGATTGTCTGTGCCATCGAACTGCGTGCTGGCTTGGGCCATTTTCTGACGTTGAAAGCTTTCAACAAAGAGTCGGTGTCTGAGAACAATGTCTTTAAGAATATTAAATACGAAGATGCAAACGGGATGGTTGCCGCGTTCCCATCGAAGTCAGACGTCAAGCCCGGGGAATTTGAAGATACGCATCATTATTACTGGTACAGCTTGCTGCGACCTTTGATGGGCGAAAGCAATCCCGAAGTCTTCATCACCGTTGATCATGCTGAACCCAAAAACGCAGTCAGCTTCTACACATCCACCGAGGGTGAAATCGAGTTTCCTCCCTACGATCCAAATGCACCAGTGTCTGCAGCGCCTATGGGCATGGGTGGACCAGGCATGGGTGGACCAGGCATGAGCAGACCGGGGATGGGTGGCGGAGGTCGCGGCAGCGGTGAAGGTGGCGATGGAAAAGGCGGCAGCGATCGCCCGCCAATGGAAGACGAGAAAGACTCTCCAAAGTCTGATGCAGCACCTGCCGATAGCGCAGTCGAACCTGCGAATAAGCCTTCGACCGACACGCCAGCACAGAAGTCAGATGCGACGCCTGAACCAGCCCCCGAAGAAGCCAAATCTGAGGTTCCGGCTGAACCCAAATAGTTGGTCGCAGAAATACCACCAACGGATCACTCAGACACTCACTTCGGCGAGCGGGGGATGTCAATCGTTTGATTGACATCCTGGACGCTGCAGAAATCCGGAGACTCGCGTCCCGCGCTTGCCTGCTCTGCAGTTTGTCCCGTCTCCCGAGATATATTCGCGGCGGATAGTATTTTCAGTCGTCGTCACCCGGATTATCGGGGCGTGTAAAGAATCTGTGAAACGGAGCTGCGGTACTTTCGATGCCTTTCTTGCGATCGCGCTTCGCCCGCTTGTCGTTGGCACGTTGTTTCTTTTCTTGTTCTCGTTGACGCTTGGCGTAGGTGTTTTGATTCTTTGCGATCGTAGACTCCGAATGATATTCAGAAGCTTGGTTACGAATCGGCCCGCAGAACCTGATCGGTTCCGCATGAACCGTTCAAACGGCTTGTGGAAACGGCAGTCTACCAGAATGAGAACAGAATCGATACACAGTTCACATTCCGCCGGTTTCGTCGAACGAATCGTTGATCGTCGTGCAGGCGGTTTTGCGGCTGATTCGCTTCAAAAGACCCTTAAGAACCTTGCCGGGACCGACTTCATAGAAATCTGTAAAACCTTCGCTCAATATTAAATTGATCGAATCTTCCCAACGCACTGGATTCACCACCTGACGAATCAAGAGTTGACGAATCTCTTCCGGATCAGAATGGGTTTGAGCATCTACATTCGAAACAACCGGGATTTCCGGTGTGCGGATCTCCACTTCATTCAGAACTTCCGCCAAGGCTTCATCTGCAGGGCACATGATGTTGGTGTGGAATGCTCCGGCAACCGGCAGCGGAATTGCTCGACCACCGGCCGCGACCG
This sequence comes from Candidatus Kuenenia sp., assembly GCA_043758225.1. Lineage (GTDB taxonomy): Bacteria > Planctomycetota > Planctomycetia > Planctomycetales > Planctomycetaceae > SXXK01. Next base: position 2,497 of record JAYVNW010001144.1, read on the forward strand.
CGAGTTCGGCAGCTCGTTCGCAGGCCGCGTTGTCGCCGCTGACGACGAGATTGCCAGGACACAGGTAGTTCGCAATTTGGATCGACCCGTGGCCCGAGGCTTCCTGACAGATCTGTTCAACCTGCGCGCGTTCAAGCAATAAAAGGCTGACCATTCCGGATGGCGTCGCATCGGCTGCGGCTTGCATGGCTTCACCACGACGCTTGACGACACGCAGGCCGTCTTCGAATGACATTGCGCTGGCGAAGACGAGTGCTGTGTATTCGCCAAGACTCAGGCCCGCTGCGATTTCGCATCCAAGAACAATCTCGGGCGAATCCGCCCGCAGTTTTTCCAACGCCGCCAGACTTGAAACAAACAGAGCTGGCTGGCTGATCACGGTGGAATCAAGTCTAGAAGCAGGTCCCTCAAAGCACAGTTTCGCAAGATTGAAACCAAGGATTGGTTCTGCTCGTTCGTAGAGCTCGTGAGCTTTCGGGTATTGCGCGGCGATCTTTCGCCCCATGCCGACATGCTGAGCGCCTTGACCGGGAAAGAAAAGTGCAATTTTTGACATCTTAACCATTCTGCTGACTTAGCAGTTCCGTAATTTGCGCATTAATGCGACGGTTGTCAATTTCCGTTGCCATCTTGAGGGCGTTGCGGATCGATCGGCTGTCACTGGAACCGTGGCAGATAATGCAAATTCCATCTATACCAAGAAGCGGCGCTCCGCCAGACTCCTGATAGTGAAACTGTTCCATTTGCTTCGCCAGAGATTTCATCGCGAGATCACGTTCGGCGGAAAGCACTTCCATCAATGTCGCGCTGATTTTCTTCATGACAAATTCGGCCATGCCCTCGCTGACTTTCAGCACGACATTCCCCACGAAGCCTTCGCAGATGATCACATCCACGTCGCCGTGATAGACATCGCGGCCTTCGACGTTGCCAATATAGTGTGACTTTACGGGGGAATTTACGAGCAGAGCGTGCGTTTCTCGATATAAATCCGTCCCCTTGCCTTCTTCGCTGCCAATATTCAGCAATCCAATGCGAGGCGACTTGGCACCGAGGATTTCGCGTGCATACACGGCTGCCATGAGTCCATATTGAGCAAGATGTTCGGCACGCGCGGCTGGGTTTGCCCCTACATCCATGAGGACGCAGGAACCCTTGGCCGTCGGCAGTCGCACTGCGATGCCTGGTCGTTTCACGCCCTTCAGAAACAGGCGAGTTTTCAAGCCAGCAGCTACAACTGCGCCGGTGTTTCCGGCACTGACAACTGCATCGGCATCGCCGGCTGCCATGAGCTGCCAGCACCGCGCGATCGAACAATTAGGCTTTTCTCGGAGCGCGGTCGTGGGCTTTTCTTCCATCCCCACCACGCCAGTTGATTCGACGATTCGGATCGAAGTTGGCAGAAGTCCGACCTTAGCTATCTCGTCGTCCAGCCGTGCGCGATCTCCAACCAGCAGGATTTCGAGTTTCGGATTTCGCTCGACCGCCTCAATTGCTCCAACGATATTGGGGCCAGGAGCGAAGTCGCCCCCCATCGCATCCAAGGCGATCCGCATTCGCGTTATTCCTCAACGTCAACCAATGTGCGACCCATATAGTAGCCACAGGTTGGGCAAATGACGTGTGTTGGCGTCATAGTACTGCATTGAGTACACTTTGCCAGCTGACGCGGCTTAATGGTGTTGTGACTGTTACGCTTCCGCGATCGAGTCTTTGACTGCCTTCTCTTTGGTACGGCCATGACACTTCTTCCAAACGCATTCGTTTTGCAAAACCAAGCACAGAACTCACCGGCGACCAGAGTCAACGAATCCAGTCCCAAGTCAAACTGACTCAACCGTAAGTCAACTTGACAAATGTGGAGATGTCTGCGATGAGAATCGCGAATGGTGTCAAACTGACTGCCGCATGTCAAGAATGACTGAGGGCTTGCTTCGGGAAATCGCAGGACCGACGTTGTTTAATCGATCCCGATTGACCAGAGTTCAGCGATTGAGGCTGTTCTGCGATGGGACGGTATACAAAACTTGGAATCTCAGAACTGGAACTGTTAGCAAGAGAATCGCCATGACTGACTACGAAAAACTGGGGCAGTTTTATCTGGGGAGAACTCACGACCTGAAAACCGGCATCACGTCACCTGATCAGTTGTTGATGTACGAGTCCAAAGATCTTACGACTCACGCGATCTGCGTCGGCATGACGGGCAGCGGAAAAACGGGCCTTTGCCTGGCCTTGCTCGAGGAAGCCGCGCTCGACGGAATCCCGGCCATCTGCATCGATCCGAAAGGCGATCTCGGAAACCTGATGCTCACGTTTCCACGTTTGCAGTCAGACGACTTTGAACCGTGGGTGGACGCTCAGGAAGCCATGCGAAACGGAATGACGACTCCCGAGTTCGCAAAAAAGACTGCCGACATGTGGCGAAAGGGTCTCGCTGACTGGGGACAATCCGGTGAGCGCATTCAGAAATTTCGGGATCATGCCGAAGTAGCAATCTACACGCCCGCCAGTAGTGCGGGGCGTCAGATTACTGTGCTGAAGTCTTTCGACGCGCCGAATGCACAAGTCCTCAATGATTCCGAGGCCTTTCGCGAACGAATCATGTCAGCGGTCTCCGGATTGTTGGCTTTGCTGCAGATCGATGCTGATCCAATCAACAGCCGTGAACACATTTTGTTATCGACAATCTTCGATTCATTCTGGCGCAGCGGTCAGAACATCGACATGGGTGCCCTGATTCGATCGATCCAGGCTCCACCATTCAACAAAGTAGGATTCCTTGATCTGGAATCGTTCTATCCGCAGAATGAACGCTTCAAGCTGGCGATGACGCTGAACAATCTGCTGGCGTCGCCGAGTTTCGCGGCCTGGCTGGAAGGCGAGCCGCTCGACATCCAGAAGCTGATGTATACGCCGAGCGGCAAGCCACGCCTGGCCATTGTTTCGATCGCGCATTTGTCTGATCAGGAACGTATGTTCTTTGTCACGATTATGCTGAATGAAATGCTTTCGTGGATGCGAAGCCAGACGGGCACGTCCAGCCTCCGCGCGTTGTTGTATATGGACGAAGTCTTCGGCTACTTTCCGCCCACCGCCAATCCGCCATCGAAGCAGCCGATGTTGACACTTTTGAAACAGGCTCGCGCGTTTGGATTGGGCGTTGTTCTGGCGACGCAGAATCCGGTGGACCTGGACTATAAGGGGCTGTCAAACTGCGGCACATGGTTTCTCGGACGCCTGCAAACGGAACGCGACAAAATGCGAGTCCTTGAAGGGCTCGAAGGTGCCGCGAACTCCGTTGGATCGACGTTCGATCGCCAGGCAATGGAGCAAACTCTGGCGGGTCTCGGAACCCGCGTATTCCTGATGAACAATGTTCACGAAAACGCGCCGACTGTATTTCGCAGCCGCTGGGCGTTGTCCTATCTTCGTGGTCCTGTCAGTCGTCAGCAGATCGAAGTTCTGATGGCTCCGCTGAAACAGTCTGATCCAGTTTCGGCGAACATGAATGCTGCGGCTGCTCTGGCCAGTTCACAGAAATATGCCGCTCCACAGGCTGAACTTCCAAGCCAGCCGGCGAGGCCGGTGCTGCCACCAGGGATTCCGGAGTTCTTTCTTCCCGTTCACATGCATGTGACTGGAGTTGTCTACCGGCCGTCGCTGTTGGCTCAATCGCGTGTACATTTCATCGACGCCAAGAACAGCATTGATCTTTGGGATCCGGTGACATTGATTCGACTGGCCGGCGATTCTGTCCCCGCCGATCCGTGGATGGAATCCGATGAATGGGACGAATCTGATCTGCCAGAGATTCTGAATGCACCTGAATTTGCGGACGCTGATTATCGCGATTTGCCCGCTGAGGTGA
>JAYVNW010001145.1:0-1746 GCA_043758225.1 Candidatus Kuenenia sp.
ATCGCGAACTGGACCGCCCAGTAGTTTCCAGACCGGCTGCTTACATAGCTGGCCGAGAATATCCCACAACGCCAGATCGATGGCACTCAAGGCTCTCAGTTCTGCTCCGAAACCCCCAAAGGCCGTCATGCGTTCGTAGAGAAACCGCCAGTGACTTTCTATGGCCGTCGCATCGGCTCCGAGTAATCTCTGCGCCATCCAATCGTGCAGTACTGCGGCGACGGCTTCGGGTATGTAATACGTTTCGCCGTGCCCAATGACAGGTTCGCCATTGACAGTGCCAGCATCTGTGTGCAGTCTGAGTGCCAGCAGGCCGGACATCACGTGCGATGGCATGACTGTTTCGATGGCCGTGATGATTGGCCCGTTGCGATAGGCGTGTTGCTGAGTTGGCCCGGAGGCACGATCGACATTTGACATAGCAGGCCCGAAAAGCAAGGGTATCTGAGTTGGAATCCGTATGTGAACACGGCAGGGCAATTCGAAATCATTTGATGTCGCATGTAAGATACAATTGACCGGACCTTGCAGCGAATGAAGTCACGAAATCGTTGTTGACAGACGGCCATCGTAGAACCAATTCAACTCTTGTCAGAAAGACAAATCTCATGTTGCCCGTCAGAATCCTGTTGCTGCTGAGTTTCTTTCTCCCGGCGGCGGCGTTGGCTGATGAGCCTCCAATCGCAATCGAATCTCCAGACAAGTTTCATTTGTTTCTGCTTATCGGGCAGTCAAACATGGCGGGACGTAGTGTTGTTGAGGATACCGACAAAGTTGTAAATCCGCGCGTGCTGATGCTGAACAAGCAAGGCCAGTGGGTTCCGGCCGGCGATCCGCTGCATTTTGAAAAGCCATCGATCGTGGGCGTCGGATTGGGTCGGACGTTTGGCCTCGACTACTCGGCGGCTCACCCCGACGTGACCGTGGGGCTGATTCCCTGTGCGGTTGGCGGCTCTGCAATTGCGTCATGGGAACCAGGCGGTTTCGATGATGCGACGAAGACTCATCCTTCCGACGATGAGATGTTACGGGCTCATGCTGCGATGAAAGAAAGCGTGGAAAGACATCGCGGGGGGATTGATCCAATATAGCCATCACGCTCCGTCGTGATGAGCCCGCGTTCTTTCGCGTTCACGTACCAAAGCATGTCGCCACTCGAAACAGCACACAATTAATATTGCCCCGTCATCGCAACACGGGTACTCGAAAGCTCGTCTCGACGGTGCGAGACGGCTACTTTTGCCTTCCTAAACCACAATCTCTGCTTCAATGAGATTCGTCTGATCAGCGGTGAAAGCCTTCGGTATTTGCTGCAGAGTCTTGCAGCGGATTGAATGATCCGGACGCTCCAACGCCGGCTGGTCTTTGGGTAGATTCAGCAACGTATTTTTCCGCATCACCATCGCGCGAACTTTTCGAGTACGAACTTCACCATCAAATTCATTGGTAAGGCAGATCAAGTAACGCACCGCATCGTGCGGTTTGCCAGCTTCTCGATTAAACAAGCCTTCGGCAAATGTCTACGACAATTCATTCAGGACCGCATTCAGATAGAACCAGCGATCTTCCTTTGGAATCGGAATTAGCGGATTATCTTTGGTTGTCTGCTGCGCCATCTTGATGAGTCGTTCGACGGCAACCTTGTTCAGCAGAATTTCGTCGCAGGTCTTCTCCAGAACCGTGCGAATCAACAACTTGCCGCCATGCAGGGAATTGAGCGACACGTTCAAGCGGTCGAAAAACTCC
>JAYVNW010001146.1:0-2075 GCA_043758225.1 Candidatus Kuenenia sp.
TGGGCACAGCAACAACTGATGGTTCATCAATACGAATGCCCTCACCTGGCACACCGATCTGAGTGGACGTAGTCCCCAAATCGATCGCAAGATCCGAACAAAATCGTTTTCGAACCCAGGCCAGCATCCGTGCTTCCCTGTTGACTGAAAATACATTCGCGCGCACAACCGCAAAAGCGGCGGCGTTAGGGCTGATTTTTACCGGCAAACCGGCAGTTACCGCAAGACGCAGATTTTTGCAGCAAATTCAGCCTTGTATATGGTCAAAAATCGCGTAGGACAGACTTCCAGCCTGTCATGTACGTGAAGTTCAAATGCTTTGTCGTCGGAATCAATCAAGCGATTAACAGGCGAGATGCCTGTCCTACGGCTGGCATCTTTGTTTGCTTCGCGGAAATTGAATATCCTGCGTATGCACTGAAAGAGTCTGTAAGTGCGAATCTGCTCACCGAAATGGATGCCTTTCCCATGGTCAAACAACCGTTCATCATGTCTTTCCTGGCATGTGTCATATTCTGCGGTCTCGCAGCGACGCCCGGATGCACTTCAAAGACTCCTGCGCCACCAAAGCCCGACGACAAAAACGCGACCACGAATGGCAAAGAATTGGGCACCGCGATCGAAGACGGCAGCGGACTAACAGCCGATGAGGCTCGCGAAATTCTAAGCCTCCATAGTCGCGGGATTGGACACTTGGAAAATAAGGAATGGGCCGAGGCCGAAGCAATACTCTTCCAGATCAGCGAACGTCTGCCGGGCAGCGCGGATGCAGCAAAAAATCTGGCAGCAGCACGCGTGCTTTCATTGCTTGACAAGGAGTCACCATTTTCGCTTTCGAAAGATCCGAAAGCGTATGCCGAAATGGTTCAAAAGGCGACTGCGGCAATTGCCGCCTACGGTAAACTGGCAAAAAGCGTTGATGACAGAGCACTCATTGAATTGCTGGCCGGAAAACTTGCCGTCCTTGATGATTCACCCACGAAGGCCCGCATGGATGAGGGGTTGCAGCGCCTTCGTGAAGCAATTTCGCTGGCTCCGGAACGCGGCGAATATTGGTTCGCACTGGCTCTGGCATTGAGCGGTCATCGAGACTTTTCCGATTCGCCCGAACTGATTCAGACACTTCAAAAGACCAACGCAGTCGCACCAGAGAATCTGGCGGTGCTGGCGCAATTGCTGGAGAAGCAGGCGTTGGGACTGAACTCGAAGAACGAAAAAACAAAAGAACTCGCCAGCGGTTTGCCCGAGACGCTGAAGAAAGCGGTCGTCCTCTTGGAACCACTCAACGCCGCCATCAAGGCCCAGCGAAGAATTGATCTGATTGAAGCCATTCAGAAGTCGCTCGGCAATCCAAACGCCAAACCCAACGCACAGATGGGATCAGCCATGATGGTCAAGAATCTGCTGGTTCCGGAACTGGCCACGTTGATTGACCTGCGGCGGATTGATCGCAACTTACTGGAATATCTTACGATAGATCTCGATTCGACACTACTCCTGAAGGCAGATGTTCGAGCCAGCCTTTTTGATACAGTGGAACCCACTGTCCTGCAAGCGTTTTCGATCGGAGGAGGGCTACCAGACGTGACCGGCGCGACGCACGTACAGGCTCTCGACATGAATTTGGACGGCTATGACGATCTGATCGTGGTGCAGGATGGACGCATTCGTGTTTATTCCCGCTCAGCTCCGGATGCATTAACCTGGTCTGTCATTCTGGAGACGCTGCCGGATGCAAATCCTGTGACAAAATTTCTGCTCGTCGATCTTGACCGTGACTTTGATCGAGCACTATCTGACATCAAGTCACCGGCGTTGCTGCGAGACCGCGATGGAGATCGAAAAATTGTCACAGATGTTTCTGGCCAACACCGCTGGTTTGATACGGATGCTGACGTCGTTGCGTGGAGCGATTCTGGAGTGGCGTTATATCGCAATCAACGGAATGAAGACGGAACACGAAGCCTGGTCCCGATGCCTCAATCGGCCATTGTCAACGGAATCAACGACGTCGTTGCTGCAGATCTCGAAGCTGATGGCGATCTTGATCTGGTTTTCGGAACGGCGTCAGGGAT